>CANGUQ010000132.1 GCA_947456915.1 Betaproteobacteria bacterium | reverse complement strand
GAGCGCATCGCCGTAGCCGAGCGCACGCGCACCGCCGACGGTGGCCGCGGAGAACACCTCGGCGGCATTGATCCACTGCTCGAACTCGGCCTCGCGCACCTTCGACAGCCCGGCGGCGCTGCCCATCACCGTGTGCATGTTGGTACTCATGCTGGAGGCAGTGCCGTCGGAGCCCAGGCTCACGTTGACCCCGGCTGCGAGCAGCTCGCGCATCGGCTGCACGCCCGAGCCGATGGCGAGGTTGCTCCACGGGTTGTGCTGGGCGGTTGCGCCGGTGCGGGCGAGGATCTCCATCTCGCGCGGGTTGAGCCACACCGCGTGGATCAGGCTGGTCGAGGGCGCGAGAAAGCCCAGCCGGTTCAGGTGCTCGAGCATCGTGCAGCCGTAGAAGTGCGCGCCGGCCACGACCTGCAGGCGCGTCTCCTGCACGTGGATGATCACCGGCATCGCGTGCCGGTCGGCCAGCGTGCGGATCTCGCGCAGGAACCCGTCGGTGCAGCGCATCGGTGCGGAGGCAGAGAACACGGTACCGACACGGCTGCGCGACGGGTGGCGCGTGCGTGCGAGCTCGTCGCACAGCGCGAGCATCGCGTCGCGATCGGGCACCGGGATCGCGCGCAGCAGTTCCAGCCCGGCCGCAGAGCACTCGTCGGCGACGTAGGGGAAATGCGTGTCCACCGGCTTGTCGAACATGGCGAGGCCGACCAGCGCGCGGATGCCGACGTCCTCGTAGGCCTGATGCACGGCGGCCAGGTGGTCGCGCGGCAGCGCCGGTCCCAGCGCGAGATCGTCCACCAGCGTCGTGCAGCCGGAGCGCAGCGCCTCGATCGCACCCACCAGCGTGCGCAGGTAGACCTGGCGCGGCGTCCACGGCACCGGCTTCGGCGAGCGCAGGTAGTGTGTCCAGAGCTCGAGCGGCAGGTTCTCCAGCCGCCCCTTCTGGAAGTGCTCGTGCGAGTGCTGGTGGCCGTTGATCGTGCCGGGCACGACCAGACGACCACGCGCGTCCAGATCGTCGGCCGTCAGCGGCGCACCGCTCGCCGGTTCGATCGCCGCGATGCGACCGTCGAGCAGCGTGATGTCCACCTCGCCGGGGGAGAGCGTATGCGCGTCTCCCAGCAGCGCTCGCGCACCGCGCAGCCGACTGATCCGGCGGCGCATCAGGCGAACGCGGCGAGCCGCGCCGCAAGTCCGGTGTACGCCGCGCGATCGAAGAACGAGTCGCCCGCCCGATAGCGCATCGCATCGGTGACCACCGGGGTGGCGATGCCCTCGGCATGCGCGTCGAAGGTCAGTTCGAGCTGCACGCCGCTGGGGTCGTAGACGAAGAGCTGCCAGTAGGTCGTGCCCGGGATCAGGAATTCGCGCCACGGCAGCCCTGCGCGCGCGAAACGATCGCGAAAGTCGTTCCAGCCTACCGCCGTGATCGACACGTGATCGATCGCGCCGGTGCCGGGCGTGACCGTGCCGTCGCGGCCGAGTGCAGGACCGCCAGCGTAGATGTGGATCACCGCCTCGCCCACCGGTGTGGGCACCGCGATCCACGCGCCCGGATAGCCGAAGTCGGGACGCGGCGCGAGGCGCAGCCCGAGCAGCCGGGTGTAGAACGCCACCGTCGTGTCGAGGTCCTCGGTCTTGATTGCCACGTGCAGCAGGCCGGTGATGGGCATCGTTGCTTCCTTGTCGTATCGTCAGTCACGCAAGCAATCGCCGTGCCGAGCACCGGTGTGCCGCCCGGGACCAGGGCGCGACTCGCGGCGCGGCTGCACCGGCATCAGGCCGGGGGACGTCGCAGATGCCAGTCGGTGACGCGCTGGAACGCGTCACCCGCCGTGCACAGGGCCGCCTCCGACCACGGCCGCCCGACCAGTTGCAGCCCGATCGGCATGCCGTGGCGGTCGAAGCCGGCGGGCAGCGACACCGTGGGCAGCCCCAGATAGTTGAACGGCCGCGTGAGGCGCGTCAGCGCGCCCAGCACGGCGCCGGCCTCGGGTCGGTCGGCCAGATCGGTCTCCGCGCGCGTGGGCACCGGGGTCGAGTGGCTCGGCGCGAGCAGCAGATCGCAGGCGCCGAACACGCGCGCGCAGAAATCGGCAAGCGCCGGCGCCCGCAGCTTCATCGCGCGCAGGTACTGTAGCGCGGTGATCGCGGCGCCGTGCTCGAGCCGCAGCCGCACCTGTGCGCCGTACTGCTCGGGACGGTCGATCAGCCACGCGTGGTGCGCGCTCGCCGCCTCCGCCCACATGATCGTGCTCGCAGCGGCGTTCAGGGCATCGATGGCGGGTATCTGCACCGGCACCACCCGCGCGCCCAGTTCGCCGAACGCCTGCCCCGCCGCAGCGAGCGCTGCCGCGATCGCCGGGTCGAGGTCGCGGTCGAAATAGCCCTGCGGCAGTCCGATGCGCCAGCCACGGATGTCCCCGCCCAGCGCGCCGATCAGATCGGGCACCGGCTCGGCGGCGGCGGTCGGGTCGGCCGGGTCCGGCCCGGCGATCGCCTGCAGCAGGTGCGCGCAGTCGGCCACCGAGCGCGCCAGCGGTCCGACGTGATCGAGCGTCTGCGACAGCGGCATCGCCCCGGCCCGACTGACGCGCCCCCAGGTCGGCTTGATGCCGCTCACCCCGCAGAACGCGGCGGGCAGCCGGATCGAACCGCCGGTGTCCGATCCCAGCGCACCGAACACCACGCCTGACGCCACCGCGGCGGCGCTGCCGCTGGACGAGCCGCCGGTCACCCGGGCCGGATCCCAGGGGTTGCAGCAGTCGCCGAAGTGGACATTGTGGCCGGTCGGGCTGAATGCGAACTCCGCCAGATTGAGACTGCCCAGGCTCGTTGCGCCGGCCTCGGCGAGCCGCGCGAGCACGGTCGCCGTGGTGTCGGCGGTCCACTGGCGGCGGATCTGCGAACCGCAGGTCACCACCTTGCCCGTGCGGTAGTACATGTCCTTGTGCGCGAGCGGCACACCGAGCAGCGGTCGCTGCCCGGCCTCGCCGCGCGCGCGCGCCTGATCGGCGCTGCGTGCCGCCGCTAGCGCGGCGTCCGCCTCGAGCGAGATGAACGCGTTCAGCTGCGGCTGCGTCTGCCGCGCGCGCCCGAGCGCGTGCTCGGTCAGTTCGACGGCACTGACCTGCTTCGCCGCCAGCGCGGCCAGCGCCGCGGTGAGGGTGAGCGGCACGTCGCTCATCGCGGCGACTCCTGGCGGCAGCGATCCCGCACGGCGAGGAACTGCGCCGGCTCGGCCTCGAACGCAATCGCCAACCCCGGCTCGGCCACCGCCGAGCCGATCGCCGCCAGCGCCGCAGCGATGAGTTCCTGGTGTGCGGGCGCGACGTTCACCGCGGCGGCAGCGGCGTTCTGCCCGACGGCTCGCGCATCGAGCGCGCGCAGCCTGCCATCCGCGGTGCCTGCCGCAGCCGGCGCGGCTGCAGTGTTCATGGGCTGCTCAGTCATCGTCACTGTCTCCTGTCACGTGTGCGTTGCCGTGCGGCCGCCCGCGCTCGGCTGCGGGATGCGCAGCGCAAGGCCTGCAGCGCCGCACGCGCTGCGGCGTGCATCAATGGTCGGTCCCGAACAGGCGATCGCCGGCATCGCCCAGTCCGGGAACGATGTACGCGTTCTCATCGAGGCGCTCGTCGATCGCCGCCACGTGCACCGACAGGCCGGGAAAGCTGCGGCCGAGACGGTCCAGCCCCTCGGGGGCTGCCAGCAGCGACACCATGCGCACGTCGGACAGCGACACGCCGCGACGCAGCAGCACCTCGATCACGTGCGCCGCGGAATTGCCGGTGGCGAGCATCGGATCGACGACGAAGCAGCGCGCGGGTCCGGCGTGCGGAGGCGGCGGCAGCTTGACCAGATACTCGACCGGATGCGCGTGCGCGTCGCGGTACACGCCGACGTGACCGACCGTGGCCGTGGGCATCAGCGCGCAGAACGCCTCGGCCAGCGGCAGCCCGGCGCGCAGCACGGGCACGATCAGCAGCCGCGACTCGTCGATCACCGGCGCGCGCATTGCGGCGAGGGGTGTCTCGATCGTGCGTTCGCCGCGCGGCAGATCGGCGCTTGCCGCGAACGCGAGCAGCAGCCCGAGTTCGCGCACCGTCGCGCGGAACATGGCCATCGGCGTGGTGCGGTCACGCAGCAGGGTCAGCTTGTGCTGCACCAGCGGGTGATCGACCAGCCACAGCGACAGCGCACCCCGCCCGGTGCCCGGGGCCTCGACGCGGCGCACGCCGCTCGCCGATGCACTCGCGTCCATCAGGCGCCTCCCCGGAAGCACGAATAACCCCACGGCGTCACCTTCATCGGCAGGTGGTAGTGCTGGGCCGCGTCGGCGATGCCGAACCCGTAGTGCACGACGTCGAGGAAAGGCTCGGCTGGCAGCGCGATGCCCTGCTCCCGGTAGTAGCCGGCGACGTCGAACTGCACCTCGTAGCGACCGGGACCGATCGCCTCGCTTGCGAGCACCGGCGCGCGCAGCGAGCCGTCGGCTGCGATGGTGCCGGCCGCGAGCAGTTCGCCGACGGCACCCGACGCCTGCCGGTAGACGGCCACCCGCATGCCGGTGGCGACCACGCCCCGGCTCACATCCACCACGTGGATCGACATTCCCCCGGCCATCGCCTTCAGCTCCCCCGGTACGTGGCGTAGCTCCACGGCGAGACGAGCAGCGGCACGTGATAGCCCGCCTGCGGATCGGCCACCGCGAAGCGGATCGGCACCTGGTCGAGAAACGGTGGTGCAGCGAGCGCGCAGCCCGCGCGCCGGAAGTACTCGGCGGTGTGAAAGGTGAGCTGGTAGCAGCCCGGCACCAGCGCATCGCCCTCGAGCAGCGGCGCGTCGGTGCGGCCGTCGCCATTGGTGAGCGTGCTCGCGAGCGGGATCAGCCGCTCGCCCTCGACCCGGGCGAGGTCGACGCGTACACCGGCTGCCGGTCGGCCGAGCGCGGTGTCGAGAACGTGGGTGGACAGCTTGCCGCGCATCAGGGGGTTCCTCCGCTCGCCGGACCGGGCTGCGCCGCCAGCCGCCGCATGCGCAGTCTGGTGATCTCGAACACCTGCTCCAGGCAGGCTGCGCACGCCTCGTCGACGTCGAGCGCGAGCCGGCGCTCGAACTCGACGAAGATCTGTTCGCGCGTGTAGTTCATTACCGCGATGATGAACGGAAAGCCGAACTTCTGCCGGTGCGCGGCGTTCAGCGCATCGATGCGCTGCGCCTCCTGCGGTGACAGCGCGAGCAGCCCGGCGCGACCCTGCTCGTGCAGCGAGTCGGCGGTCATCTGCCGTGCGCGCGCTTCCGGCCCCCACAGCTCGGGGTGCGCGCGCAACAGCGCGCGGCGGCTAGCCGCGTCCGCTTCGCGCACGACCGCCACCATCGCCGCGTGCACCGCGTGCGCATCGGCGAACGGGCGCCGCTGCCAGGCGCGCTGCGCGACCCACGGCGAGTGCTCGAACACCGCGCCGAAGCGGGCGACGAACGCCGCCTCGTCGGGCCGGTCGCAGCCGGCCGCGTCGTGGCTCGGACCGCCGACGGCTTCGGACTTCGTTTCGCGCATGTGCGAATGCTACCGCGTGGCAGGCGCGCCGGCTTCATGGTAGATAAAGCCGGATGTCCTCCTCCGCCCTGCCTGCCGTCCCGCCGTCGGTCCTGCCGTCGGTCCCGCCGCCCGCTCCGTCGTCGTCGCCGCACGGCGCGCTGTCCGCTGCCCGCATCCTCGAGCGGATCGAGGCGCTGGCCCGGCTCTCCGAGCAGCCCGACGGCCTCACCCGGGTGTACCTGAGCGCCGAACACGCCCGCGCCAATGCGCTGGTCGGCGACTGGATGCGCGAGGCCGGGCTCGCCGTGCGCGTGGACGCGGTGGGCAATCTGATCGGGCGGCGCGAGGGCGAACGCCCCGGTCTTCCCTGCCTGATGCTCGGTTCGCATCTGGACAGCGTGCGCAACGCGGGCCGCTACGACGGCATGCTGGGTGTGATCACCGCCATCGAGTGCGTGCAGGCGCTGGGCGCGCAGGCGCTGCCGTTCGCGATCGAGGTGATCGGCTTTGCCGACGAGGAAGGCGTGCGCTTCCAGGCAACGATGCTGGGCAGCCGGGCGGTTGCCGGCACGTTCGATCCGCAACTGCTCGACCTCGCCGACGCCCGGGGCGTGTCGATGCGCGACGCGCTGCGCGCGTTCGGTCTGGATCCGGAACAGGTCGCCGACGCGGCGCGCCGGCGCGACGAGGTGCTCGCCTACGTGGAGTACCACATCGAGCAGGGGCCGGTGCTGGAAGCCGAGCGGCTGCCGGTCGGGGTGGTCACCGCGATCAACGGCCAGCAGCGGTTTCGCATCGAGCTCGAAGGCATGGCCGGCCACTCGGGCACCGTGCCGATGGCCCTGCGGCGCGACGCGCTGGCGGCAGCAGCCGAGTGCGTGCTCGCGGCAGAGGCGGCGGCGCACGCAGTACCCGATGCGGTGGCCACCGTCGGGCAGATCAGCGTCGCGCCCGGCGCCACCAACGTGATTCCCGGGCGGGCCGTGCTCTCGCTGGACGTGCGCTCGCCACGCGATGCCGATCGCGAGCGCGTCGCGCGCACCATCGTCGACGCCTGCACCGCGATCGGCGCCCGCCGCAACGTGCGGGTGAGCGCGACGCAGACCCACGTGCTCGACAGCTGCGCGTGCGCGCCGTGGCTGCGGCAGCAGCTCGCGCAGGCGATCACCGCCGACGGCCATCGGGTGCGCGAACTGCCCAGCGGCGCCGGTCACGACGCGATGGCGCTGGTCGGACTGACCGACGTGGCCATGCTGTTCCTGCGCTGCGCGAAGGGCATCAGCCACCACCCGGCCGAGGCGATCGAGGCCGAGGATGCAGCCACCGGCGCGCGCGTGCTGCTCAACTTCATCCAGCGCTTCCGCCCGCAGGGCGGCGCGCACTGACCGCGAGACCGCCATGCTGCCGGACCCCGACTACCCCCGCGACCTGATCGGCTACGGCCGCACGCCGCCGCATGCGGACTGGCCGCAGCGCGCCCGTGTCGCCGTCCAGTTCGTCCTCAACTACGAGGAGGGCTCGGAGAACTGCGTGCTGCACGGCGATCGCTCCTCGGAAGTGTTCCTGTCCGAGATCGTCAACGCGCAGTCGTTCGAGATGCGCCACATGAGCATGGAGTCGATGTTCGAATACGGCTCGCGCGTCGGCGTGTGGCGGATACTGCGCGAGTTCGAGCGTCGCGGGCTGCCGCTCACGATCTTCGGCGTGTCGATGGCGCTCGCGCGCCACCCCGAGCTGGTCGCCGCGTTCGTCGAGGCCGATCACGAGATCGCCTGTCACGGGCTGCGCTGGATCAGCTACCAGAACGTCGACGAGGCGACCGAGCGCCGGCACATGCAGGAGGCGGTGTCGATCATCCGCGAACTGACCGGTGCTGCGCCGCTGGGCTGGTACACCGGCCGCGACAGCCCGAACACGCGACGGCTGGTGGTCGAGCACGGCGGGTTTCTGTACGACGCCGACGCCTACGCCGACGAACTGCCCTACTGGACGCGGGTCGCCGGCAAGCCGCATCTGGTGGTGCCCTATACGCTGGACGCGAACGACATGCGCTTCGCCTCGGCGCAGGGGTTCAATGCCGGTGACCAGTTCTTCAACTACCTGCGCGACGCCTTCGACGTGCTCTATGCCGAGGGCGAGGACACGCCGCGCATGCTGTCCGTGGGACTGCACTGCCGGCTGATCGGCCGGCCAGGCCGGTTTCGCGCGCTGCAGCGCTTCCTCGATCACGTGCAGGCGCACGACCGGGTATGGGTGTGCCGCCGCGTCGACATTGCCCGCCACTGGCACGCGAGGCATCCCCCGCCGTCGGCGGGCTGAGCGCGCGTGCACTGCGCTCGATGAGACTGCTCGCCATCGTGTTCGGCGTCGGGCTGGTGGCACTGCCGGTGCTCGCCGTGTGGTACCCGAACCCGCGCTGGACGCGTTCCTGCTGGCTGCTCGCCCTCGCCTGCCTCTGCGGGCTGATCGCGCTCGCCGTGCTGGGCGGCAACGACGACTTCACCCGCACACTGAGCGACCGGCAGGCGGTGGTACAGAAGGTCGAGGTGCTCGAAGCCAAGGCGTTCACCGCGGAGTTCCAGCATCTGCTGCTCGACGGCCAGATGTACGGCGTGACCGGTGAGGTGGCGTTCGAGCAGGGCGAGCGGGTGTCGATCCGGCTGATGGCGCACTGGCTGTTCGGCGAGACCCGGCTGTTCGTGTGCAGCGAGCGCGGCTGCGCGACTGCGCAGCCGCTCGCCGAGGAGTGAGCCGCACGATGCCGCACGCCCTGCCTTGCGCCGCGGCGGCCGCCGGCGCGATCGTCCCTTGCACACTCTGGATACTGACCCGATGACTCCGATCGCCCCCTGGTACCAGCTCGGCTACATCATTCCGCACCGCTACACGGACATGGACGCCTACCAGTTCTACCGGATAGCGCCCGAAGGCATGATGCTGGTGAGCACCGGGCTCGATCTGGCCGAGTACAGTCTCGCTGCGGTCGAGTCGCAGTTGCCGGCCTTCGACGCCTGCGTCGATCTGCTCGCGGGACGGCAGGTCGACCGGATCGCGCTGAGCGGCGTGCCGGTGGCCGCAGCGCTCGGGCGCGCACGTACCCGCGCCCTGCTGGAGCGAGCGGCGGCACGCTCGGGGCTGCCGTGCGACACCGATCTGGAGGCGCACATCGCCTCGCTGCAGCACCTGGGCGCGACACGCATCGCGCTGGCCAGCCGCTGGCCGGCGGCGGTCAACGACGCACTCACTGCGTATCTGGCCGAGGCCGGCATCGAGGTGCTCGCCTGCCGTGCGCGCGGGCGCACGCTCGCGCAGAACAAGCTCGCCAGCGCGCGCGACGATCACGAACTCGCGCTGGAACTGGGCGCAGAGGCGCTCGCGGCCGCCCCGCAGGCGCAGGCCCTGCTGATGCCCGGCGGGCTGTGGTTCGCGATTCACGCGGTGGCCGCACTCGAGGCGCAGTTCGGCAAGCCGGTACTGCTCAACATCACCAGCACCACTGCTGCGGCGCTGCGCGCGTGGCGGGCTGCCGACG
>CANGUQ010000131.1 GCA_947456915.1 Betaproteobacteria bacterium | reverse complement strand
CCTTGATCAGCGCGGCGAACGCTTCCATGTCGGCACGGATGACCGCCGCCATCTCCTGCGGCGTCGAAGTCACCGCCTCGACGCCGAGGCCGGACAGGCGCTCGCGCACATCCGGCGTGCGCAGCGCGCGCACCACCTCGGCGTTCAGGCTGGCGACGATCGGCGCCGGCGTGCGCGCCGGCGCAAGCAGCCCCCACCAGCTCACCACGTTGAAGCCCTTGAACGTGTCGCTCGCCGTCGGCGTGTCGGGCAGGAACGGGCTGGGCTTCGGGCCGGTGGTGGCGATCGCGCGCAGTCGCCCGGCACGCACCTGCGCGAGCGCCGGTCCCATGTCCGAGAAGATCAGCTGGATGCTGCCGGCGACCGTGTCCGCCAGCGCCGGCGTGACGGCCTTGTAGGGCACGTGCACCATGTCGACACCGGTGCGGAAGCGAAACAGCTCGGCGGCCAGATGCGCGGGTGACCCGGTGCCCGAGGAACCATAGTTGACCCTGCCGCCCTGCGCCTTGACGTAGGCGGTCAGTTCGGTCAGCGAATTCACCGGCAGCGCCGGGTTGACCACCAGCAGCTGCGGGGCGCGCGCCACCAGCGAAATGGGCGCGAAGTCGCGCTGCGAGTCGTACTTGGTCTTGATCAGCAGCGGATTGGTCGAAATCGGGCCGACGTTGCCGACGAGGATCGTGTAGCCGTCGGGCTGCGCGCTGGCGGCGATCTCGGCACCGAGGCTGCCGCCGGCACCCGGGCGCAGATCGGAGATCACCGCCTGCCCCCACGCCTCGGTCAGCTTCTGGCCGACCACCCGCGCGATCGTGTCGGAGGTGCCTCCAGCCACGAACGGCACGATCATCCGTATCGGGCGCGACGGGTAGTCGCGCGCAGGGGCCTGCGCGAGCACGGTACCGCCGCACAGTGCACACAGCAGCGCCAGTGCCGAGCGCGCGGCTGTCACGCTGGCCTCCCGGCTCCAGCGTGGCCGGGTTGAATGCGCGCTGCTGAATCGAACTCGAACCATCCTGCACCTCCGGATCGTGGACACGGAACCCGCGCGCAGCCGGCCCTCGCGGCCGCAGACAGCGCGTCCTCGCTCCTGGAGCAGCACTCCGTCACCGGAGGTCGATCGTGGTCCCGGTTCGCATCCGGGAACATCGTTGTGCTGGCCGATCGGCCCCGATACAAAAGCAATGATCGGACCAGAGCCCGATCAGCGGCGGCGCTACGCGGGCTGGCGGAAGTGCTTCAAGCCGAACTGCTGCTGCTGGTCGTAGATCTTGCCGGTCCCGGCAACCGCCGTCGGGTAGGGCATCTTCACGCGACACGGCTCGAGCCGCGGTTCGTTGCAGGAGCGCCCGCGCACGATGCGGGTGTCGTACTCCGGGTAGTCGACGCCGTAGAACAGCGGCCAGGCGTCGGCCGCAGCGTATTCGTAGAACAGGATCCGGCGATCGCTCGTGCTGCGGTTGAATCCCGAACCGTGCACGGTGAGCGGCGAGTGCACGGTGATCGTGCCGGCCGGCCCCGGCAGCTCGACTGCGTGATCGAGTTCGAGCGACGCCGGATCGATGGCACCGAAGAACACGCCCTGGTGGTGATGATCGTGCAGCTTGCCGCGGTGCGAGCCGGGCAGCATCAGCATCGGGCCCTTCTCGGTCGGACAGTCGTCGATGAACACCGAGACGATGGCGAGCGACCGGTTGGTGTGCGGAATGAATGCCCAGTCCTGGTGCCACTCCAGCGGCGAGCCGACGTGCGGCGCCTTCACGTTGATCTTCGAGTGATGCAACCGGATGTCCGGCCCGAGCAGCGGCTCGATCAGATCGAGAATCAGCGGCAGGCGCGCGAGCTCCATGTAGAAGGGCGCGTAGGCGGTCGGCTTGCGCAGCCTCTGCACGGTGCGCGGTGCACCCGGCGGCGTGGGTTCGTAGTCGAACAGCGGCGAGGCATCGGCAGCCAGGCCTTCCGCGAACACGCGATCGGACTCCGCCTGCAACTGCGCGAGCAGCGTGCCCTGCAGCAGGCCCGGAAAGATGGCGAAGCCATCGCGTTCGTAAGCTTCACGATCCAGCATCTTCGATCTCCTTGCTCCGTTCCAGTTCGCGCGCAACCGTCAGGTATCGATGTCGGGTGCAGACGTTGATTGCTGCCCTGCGTGCAGACCCCGTGCGCAGACCTCGGGGAGCCGCCTCAGGGTACCGCCATCGTGCCGCCGCTCAGGCCTGCGCCGCCGCGTCGACGAATACCGCGAACGTACCGCCCCCCGGCGGCCCCTGATGCTCGGCCCCGGCACTCACGAACACGCGCGTGGTACCGGTCACCGCACCGATCACTCCGGACATCACCGCGCGCAGATGCCGCAGCGCGTGCACGTCGCTGTCGTGCCACATCAGCTGGCGCTCGCCGCGCAGCAGCCCCGACCGCGCAGGGTCGCCCTTGAAAAGCACAGCCCGTACCTGCGACTGCAGTGCCGCA
Source organism: Betaproteobacteria bacterium (assembly GCA_947456915.1). Taxonomy (GTDB): domain Bacteria; phylum Pseudomonadota; class Gammaproteobacteria; order Burkholderiales; family CAIKXV01; genus CAIKXV01. The sequence continues at coordinate 6,685 of CANGUQ010000131.1, read as the reverse complement.
GGCAGTTGTGCACCGCGCGGCGGCAGGCCGGCGCGCGCGAGCGCATCGTGGATCGCGCCGGCGTCGAGCAGATCCGCGAGGCTCGCCTGCGCCACGCGCGCACTGCCCGCCCAGCCGGAACTCATGCCGAACACGAGGACCTCGTTCTGCAGCGTGTCGTTGCCGGCGGTGACCGCCGCACGCCGCGTGAACACGGAAGCATCGCTGTTGATCGCCGCCTCCGACGCCTGCGCCGGTGTTGCCTCGCCCAGCGCGAGCGCCACGCCCAGTGCGCAGGCCGCGCGCGTCCACGGCTTGGACGCGTGCGCATCGGCAGCCTTCAACCGCACACCGCGCGCCAGCGCCGCCTGCTGGTGCACCTCGGACAGCCACGGCGCCTTTACCTGCACGTACTCGACCTCCTCGCGCGCGAGCCCCGCCTGCTGCATCGCACGCTCGACCGCAAGGCAGGTGCTGGCGACCTGCGCGGCCGTGCCGATCTGCTCGGGCAGCAGCGGCTCGCTCACCGCGTGTCCGATCGCGAGCGCGCGCCCCGGCGGGTGTTCCGCAGGCACGTCGCGGCACTCGAACACCACCATGTGCGGCGTCGTCACCCCCTCGCACCCGCCGGAGACGATGATCGACATCCGCTGCACGGAGGGCTCCGTATCGTGCGCACGCAGCAGCGCGACGAGCGCATCCCACGCCATCACCCGGGTCCAGTCATTGTCCAGCCCGTTGCCCTCGGTCTTGACGATGATGCCGGCGATCGCACGCGCCGCGATCCGCCCCGCCGCGAGTTCGGCCGCCAGCGCAGCCACATCTGCCGGGTGGGTCATCGGAAAACTGTGCACACAGGCCTGCTTCATCGCCCCTCGCCCCTCGTCCCTCGCCGTCACTCAGCGCGAGCGCACGGTAGCAAGCGCAGCCCGTCCGGGTCAACGGCGCACCCGGCGTTGCCGCCTCGACGATGCGCGCCACTGCGGCGTGCTTGCCCGGCCATGACGTGGTGGAGCACCATCACGGTGCGCGCGCCGTGCCGGCAGCGGCAGCGGTGGCGCCGATCACGTGCGCGTACAGCAGCAGCGGCGCTCGTGGTGTACTTCTTGCTGCTCACCGCGCAGCCGGATGCCGAACACACGGCAGCCCCTTGATCTGCTCCGCCGCCGAAAGCGCGGCGAGGTCCGTTACCGGGTAGTCTCCGCGCCGAGACATCGCCGGTCCATGAAAAAGGGGCCAGGCCCCTCGTCGGGTTTTCGGCGAATTTGTAACAGGGGCCTGGCCCCTTTTCGTTGTTCGGGTTCGTGAGGAGGAAGAAGTGCGGCATGCAGGGCGGGGCGTACGTTCGGTGAATGCAGCGGGGCGCGGGTGGTCGTCGGGGCGGCTGCCGCGTGTGCATCCGGCGATGAGCCGGCGATGATGCGCGCCGGCGCGCCGCAGCCCGCGGCCGAATCGCGCAGCCACCGTCTGATCGGGGCGCGCCTGCCGCGGCTGGAAGATCCGCGCCTGCTGTCCGGAGGCGGGCGCTACCTCGACGATCTGCACGTGCCGGGAGTCCTGCACGCGGTGTTCGTACGCAGCGTGCACGCGCACGCGGCGATCGCCGGCATCGATACTTCGGCCGCACGCGCGCTGCCCGGCTGCGTCGCGTGCATCACTGCAGCAGATCTGCGGTCGGTGGTGAGCGTACTGCGCCTGCCGCTGTCGTTCCCCGCGGGGCTGCTGCCCGACGCACAGATGTGGAGCCTGCTCGCCGAGGACGAGGTGTGCTACGTCGGCGAGGCGCTGGCGATCGTCGTCGCGCGCTCGCGCGCCCTGGCCGAGGACGCGGCCGCGCTGGTGGAAATCGACTACCGTCCGCTGCCGGCCGCCGTCGAGGCGCGCAGCGCCCTGCATCCCGAGGCGCCACTCGCGCGCAACGGGTCGGACTCGAATCTGGTCAAGCGCATCCCGGTCGCCTACGGCGATGTCGATGGTGCGTTCGCGCGCGCGCACCGTACGGTGACGATCGATCTCGCGCAGCATCGCGGCATCGGCTCGCCGATGGAAACACGCGGCGTGATCGCGATCCCGCCTGCGGCCGACGGCGTGTTCACCGTCTGGAGCTCGACGCAGAAGGCGCACGCACTGTGGGCCGATCTGTGCGCGGTGCTGGGGATGGAGGAGGACAGCATCCGCGTGGTCGTGCCGGACGTTGGCGGCGGCTTCGGCACCAAGTTCGCGGTGTATCCCGAGGAGGTGGCGATCCCGGCAGCGAGCCGGCTGCTCGGCGCGCCGATCAAGTGGATCGAGGATCGCGCCGAACACTTCGTCAGTGCGATCCAGGAGCGCGACCAGCACCTGCACCTGGAGGCGGCCGTCGATGCGCGCGGGCGGCTGCTCGCGCTGCGCGGCGAGCTCGTCCATGACCAGGGCGCCTATTCGCCGCACAACGTGGCGGTCCCGTACAACTCGGGCACGACGATTCCCGGCCCGTACGTGGTACCGGCGTTCGCGATGAACATCCTGATCGTGCAGACGAACAAGCCACCGGTGATTCCGGTGCGTGGCGCCGGCTACCCGCAGGCCTGCTTCGCCATCGAACGGATGATGGACCGCATCGCTGACGAGCTCGACCTCGACCGCGCGGCGGTGCGCTCGGTCAACTACATCCAGCCCGAGCAGATGCCCTACCCGCTGCCGCTGAAGAATCGCGCCGGCGTGCCGGTCGTGTACGACAGCGGCGACTATCCGGCGGCGCAGGCTCGGGCACTGGCCGCGGTCGACTACGCCGGCTTCGCCGAGCGCCAGGCGAAGGCGCGCGCGCAGGGCCGCCACATCGGACTGGGCATCGCCGCCGCGGTGAAGGGCACCGGGCGCGGCCCGTACGAGTCAGGGCTGGTGCGGGTGGCGCCCAGCGGCCGCGTGATGGTGTACACCGGCGCGCACGAGATGGGCCAGGGCATCCGCACTTCGCTTGCGCAGGTGTGCGCCGAAGCCCTCGGCGTGGCGATCGACGACGTGCACATCCACACCGTCGACACGCACCGTCTCGGGCTGGGCCACGGCGGCTATTCCAGCCGGCAGGCCCTGACGGCCGGCTCGGCGGTGATGCTCGCCGCGCGCGAAGTGCGGGCGAAGGCGCTGGCAGTGGCCGGCGGCCAGCTCGGCATCGATCCGCGCGAGCTCACGCTCGACGCGGGCACGGTGCGGCGACGCTCGGGCGAGCCCACGCCGATCACCCTCGCCTCGCTCGCCACCACGCTGCGCGGTATCGCCGGCTACGCATTCCCGGCGGAGACTCGCGCCGGCCTCGAGTCGACACAGCACTTTCACACCGAGTCGCTCGTCTACGCCAATGCCTTTCACTGCTGCGAAGTCGAGGTCGACGTGAGCACCGGCGCGGTGCATCTGCTGCGCTACGTGGCGCTGCAGGACAGCGGACGGCTGCTCAACCCGCTGCTGGTCGAGGGGCAGATTCACGGCAGCGTGGTCCACGGCATCGGCAACGCGCTGTTCGAGCACATGCGCTACGACGAGCAGGGCCAGCCGCAGAGTGGAACCTTCGCCGACTACCTGCTGCCGACCGCCCCGGAAATTCCGCCGATCGAAGTGCTGCTCACCGAGACCCCGTGCCCGGACAATCCGCTGGGCGCGAAGGGCGTGGGCGAAACCGGAATGCTGCCGGTGACCGCCGCCGTGATCGGCGCGATCGAGCATGCGCTGCTGCCGCTGGGCGTGCGCATCGACGAATCACCGCTGTCGCCGATGCGTCTGCTCGAACTGATCGAGCAGGCCGGTGCAGGCAGCGCACCCGCCGCGAGGAGTGACCGATGAGCGAACAACACGTACGCCGGGAAGCGCACGAGCGCTGGAGCCACGATCGTCTGCGCGCGCTGGTACAGCCCGACCGGGTGCACCGGTCGCTGTACGTCGACCCCGAGCTGTTCGAACTGGAGATGCAGCGCGTGTTCGGCAGCGCATGGGTGTTCGTCGGCCACGAGTCGATGGTGCCGCAGCCTCACGACTTCATCGCCACCCGCATCGGGCGCGAGCCGGTACTGATGACGCGCGACGCGCAGCAGCGCATCCACGTCATCTTCAACCGCTGTGCGCATCGCGGCGTCGAGGTCTGCCCGCTCGAGCGCGGCAACGCGCGCTTCTTCCGCTGCGCCTATCACGGCTGGACCTACCGCAGCGACGGCTCGCTCGCCGGCATTCCGCTCGCCAAGGCCTATCCGGGCGCGGTCGCCAGCGGCGACCCCGACTACTCGCTGCGGCGCGTGCCGCGCGTGGACAGCTATCGCGGGTTCGTGTTCGCGAGCCTGTCGGCGGAAGGCCCGCCGCTCGCGCAGTACCTGAACGGGATCCGCAAGAGCATCGACGATCTCGCCGACCGCGCTCCCGAGGGCACGGTCTCGTTTCGTGCCGGTGTGAACCGCTACGTGATCGAAGCGAACTGGAAACTCCAGATCGACAACGCGGTGGACCTGCCGCACGCGAGCTTCGCCCACGTGTCGACGGTCGACGAGAACGGGCGACAGTTCGGCCGCTACGGCGGCGGCCCGCGACTGCTCACCGACGAAGGCCGGATGATCGACTGGGACGCGCTGGGCGTGGTGGGCTTCGACTACGGCCACGGCTACCAGGGACGGCCACCGGCCGAGACGGTGATGGAAGGGCCGCTCGTGCGCGAGTACCGCCTGATGCTGGAGAAGAAGCACGGCGTCGAGCGCACCAGCGAGATCCTCGCCTACGACCGCTTCAACAGCGTCGTCTACCCGAGCCTCACCTTCCAGGCGTTCGGGCAGCACATCCGCGTCGTGCGCCCGATCGCCGTCGATCGCACCGAGATCAACATCTGGCCGATCTGGCTCGACGGCGCGCCCGAGGAACTGAACCGGCGCGCGATCCGCTCCCTGAGCGCTACCCACTCGGCCGCCTCGATGATCCAGACCGACGACGTCGAAGTGTTCGAGCGCGCACAGCGAGCGCTGGCGAGCGCGGGCGGCGACTGGGTGCTGTTTCGCGGGCATCAGGGCAGCGATGCTCCGTGGCAGGAGGGCCGGCGCGGGCTGGGCGCCTCCGAATTCGTGTCGCGCACCCAGTACGCCCGCAACTGGATCTCGTACATGTGCGGAGGCCACGGCAATGAGTGAAGCCACGATACCTGCCGCACCTGACGCCGCCCTGCTGTGCGAGATCGAGCAGTTCCTCTACCGCGAGGCGCGCCTGCTCGATGAACGCCGGTTCGAGGCGTGGCGCGACCTGTTCACGGACGACGGCGTGTACTGGATGCCGTCGCAGCACGGCCAGTCCGATCCCGACCGCGTCGTGTCGGTGTTCTACGACGACCGCTCGGTGATGGCCTCGCGCATCCAGCGGCTGCGTCACCCCGACGCGCACATCCAGACGCCGGTTTCGCACACTGCGCACAGCGTGACCAACGTCGAGCTCGAAGCACCGGGCGCTACGGCCGCCCCGCTCGTCGTGCACGCCGTGTTCCACATGGCGGAGTACCGGCGCAGTGCGCCGCGCTGGTTCGCCGGGCGCTACCGGTACGAGCTCGAGCGCAGCGGCGGCGCACTGCGCATCAGGATGAAGAAGGTGATGCTGATCGACTGCGAGTCGGCGCTGCCGGCGATGGCGGTCTACCTGTAGTGGCGCGCAGCAGGCGCGCATAGCACCGTGCCCTGCACGCGTCCGGCACACCGGCGCGAGCAGTCGGCGCTGCGCGCCGCAGTGCCCGTCAGGCCGCGTCGAACGCCAGGCACAGCCCAGAGCAGCCGCTGATACGGGGTAGCCGCGCTCGCAGGCGCCGCCGCCCTGTCCGCCAGCCTGCTCCTGCACGGCCCGCAGGCTGGCGCAGCGGAATTTCCAGCGCGGCAGTTGCGCGTGGTCGTGCCCTATCCCGCAGGCGGCGGTGCCGACACGATCACCCGTCTGCTGGTCGCGCGCCTGCCCGCAGGCGTGAGCGAGCGCTTCATCGTCGAGAACCGCCCGGGAGCGGCCGGCATCATCGGCTCCGAGCTGATCGCGCGCGCGCCGGCTGACGGTTCGGCGTGGCTGCGGGTCGTCGCCTCGCACGCGATCAACGCCGCCAGCGCACGCAAGCTCCCCTACGACACCGAGCGCGACTTCGCGCCCGTGACGCTGGTGGGCTGGGGCGCCAACGTGGTCGCCGTACACCCGTCGCTGCCAGTGCGCTCGGTGCGCGAGCTGATCGCGCTGGCGCGCGCGCGCCCGAACGCAGTGCAGTACGCGTCGTTCGGCGCCGGCAGCGTGTCGCATCTGTCCGGCGAGCTGTTCACTCTCGAAGCGAAGGCGACACTGACGCACGTACCCTACCGTGGCGCGGCGCCGGCGATGATCGATCTGGTCGCCGGGCACGTGCCGCTCGCCTTCGGCAGCCTCGCCTCGACGATGGGCTACGTGCGCGAAGGCAGGCTGCGCGCGCTCGCGGTCACCTCCCGCGAGCGCAGCCCGCTCGCCCCGGACCTGCCGACGCTGGCCGAATCCGGGCTGAGCGGCTTCGACACGCGGGAGTGGTGGGGCGTGTTCGCGCCGGCCGGACTGGCGCCGGAACTCGTGCAGCGCATGCACCGCGACCTCGCGCAGGCGATCCTGTCTGCGGAGGCAAAGGCGCGGCTCGCCGCGCTGGGGGCCGAGGCGATCGCGGGCGATCCGGCGCGGCTCGGCGGCTTTCTCGCGCGCGAGATCAGCCGCT
>CANGUQ010000130.1 GCA_947456915.1 Betaproteobacteria bacterium | reverse complement strand
CCGCGAGCGTGCGCGCGAGCGCGACACGCTGCTGCTGACCGCCCGAGAGTTCCTTCGGATAGCGCGTACGAAACGCGTTCATGCGGACGAGTTCGAGCATCCGGTCGACCACCTGCGCGCGCTCGCGGCGAGCCATGCCCTGCGCGCGAAGTCCGTACTCGACGTTGCCCGTCACCGTCATGTGCGGAAACAGCGCGTAGCTCTGGAAGACGATGCCGGCGCCGCGCGCATTGGGCGGCAACCGGTCGACGATCTCGCCTCCGATACGCACGTGCCCGTCGGTCTGCGCGAGCAGCCCCGCCACCACCCGCAGCAGCGTGGTCTTGCCGCAGCCCGAGGGACCGAGCAGCGCGACGAACTCTCCGGGCAGGATGTCGAGACTGACGTCGTTGACCGCGAGTGCCTGACCGTACCGGTGACTGACCCGCTCCAGCGAGACACCACCGGCGGCGAGCGCTGGCGCCGAGCGGTCGGATGCGGCAGCCGGCGCGGGGGCGTCGGGCGGAACGAACGCTGCGGCAGGAGCATTCATGGGCGATGTGTCCGGACAGTGGTGGTGGCAACCATTCAATATTCGTGCCACGAGGGCGTCGACTCTACCGCAGCGTGACGCGCGACAGCCGCAGATGTTCCGGCACGCATCGCCGCAGCCGGCCAGCGGCTGTCCAGGCCAGCGCAACCGCGAGCTGCGCTGCATGCGTGGTACGAGAATTGCATCTTACAACTGCGACATGCGGCTGACTCGATGCACCTGCATTCTGCATGTCCGCCCCTCGCGCAACCGTGCGACGCCGCCTGCAGGACCCGTGTGCTGCGGGCGATCAGGATGCCGCGCGGGCGCGCCAGTTCACCGATCCCGACCAGGAGTTCCGATGTCCCGTCCGTCATTGCCGCCTGCCGCCTCGACCTCCGCTCAGCGCGCCCGCCGCGAAACGCTGAAACGCCTGTCCGCGCTCGGACTCGCCGGCGCCACCACCGGCGGCGCGGTCGGTGTCTCCTTTGCCCAGGCACGCACGCTCGCCGCCTCGACTTTCCCCGGCGCCTGGGAAACCGCGCATCGCACGGTGATCGTGCCGGCGGTGACCAAGGCCACCGGGGTGAAGGACATCACGCTCACGCCGCTGCTGCCGCTGGAGAAGATCGCGCGGCTGACCGCGTCCCGGGCCAACCCTCAGTTCGATGTCATCATCATGGATGACGGAGGCTTCCAGCTCGGCGTGCAGAACGATCTGTTCGAACCGCTGCCGGCGATCGCCAACAGCAAGGACATCCCCAAGCGCTTCCAGTACGCGAAGAATCTCGGCATCGGCGTGTCGCTGCAGGTGTTCGGCATCGGCTACAACACCGAGCGCGTCAAGAACCCGCCGACGTCGTGGAACGACCTGCTGCGCCCGGAATACAAGGGGCGGGTCGGGCTGGTCCAGATCGGCTCGACCCTGGGCGGCGCGTGGATGGTCGAGATCGCGCGGATGAACGGCGGCAGCGAGGAAAACATGGAGCCGGCGTTCGCGTGGCTCAAGAAGGTGCTGCCCAACGTGTCGGCGGTCGCGCCCTCGCCCGGCGCGCTGTCGACGCTGCTCGGGCAGGGTCAGGTCGACATCACGATCCTGTACAGCAACAACCTTGCCGACCTCCAGGGCAAGGGGCTGCCGATCGCGCTCGCGCGCCCGGACACGGGCTGGGGCGTCGTGCGCAGCGGCATGCACATCATCCGCAACTCGAAGAACCAGGATCTCGCGGCCGAGTACATCAACCAGGCGCTGTCGGTCGACGTGCAGTCGCGGCTCGCCGAGATGCCCTACGCACTGGTACCCACCAACGTGCGCACACCGATGTCCAGGCCGCTGCTGCAGTACGCGAAGACCGTCGCCGAGGTGGAGAACTTCAACCAGCCCGACTGGATCCGCTACAGCCCCCTGCGCCAGCCCTACATCGACCGCTTCAACCGGGAGGTCAAGATCGGTGCCTAGCGACGACGGCAGCGAGGAACGCGCGTGAGCACCCCGGGCACCGTCACGACGCTCGCCGGCTGCCTGGCGCTCACCGGCCCGCGCGGGGAATGCTCGCCCGGGCCGGTGGACATCGTGCTCGAGGGCGCACTGATCCGGTCCATCGCCCCCGCGGGCGAAGCCCGGCACGCCGGGACGGTTGTCGACTGCCGGCGGCGGCTCGCCGTGCCCGGCTTCATCAACGGCCACACCCACAGCCACGAGAACTTCCACAAGGGCCGCTACGACAACCTGCCGCTCGAGTGGTGGATGAACTACGTGCGGCCGCTGGAGCCGATTCCGTTCACGCCACGGCAGGTGTACCTGCGCACGCTGATCGGTGCGATCGATGCGCTGCGTTCGGGCACGACCACGATCTGCGACGACACGAACGCGAGCCCGGTGCTGCGCCCGGAACTGATCGAGGCGGTGTATCAGGCCTACCGTGACATCGGCATCCGTGCCCACGTGGGCTTCACGCTGTTCGATCGACCGTTCTTCCGTGCGATGCCCTTCGTCGACGAGGAGTTCCCGCCCGAACTGCTGGCAAGGCTCGATGCGACCCGGGCAACGCCGGCGCAGGAGTATCTGGAATACGCGGATGACCTCGCGCGCCGCTTCCATCCGGCACGCCACCGCGTAGGTTATCTGGCCACGCCCTCCGCGCCGCAGCGCTGCACGCCGGAGTTCCTGCTCCAGGTGCGCGCCCTTGCCGACCGGCACGACCTGCCGCTGATCATCCACGTGCAGGAGACGCGGATGCAGGTGGTGACCGGACAGCTGTTCTACGGCAGCACGATGGTGGAGCACCTCGCCGCAATCGGCTTTCTGCGCCCGAAGACCAGCCTGATTCACGGCGTGTGGCTGACGCCCTCCGAGATCGACCTGATTGCCGCGGCTGGCGCAAGCGTGCAGCACAACCCGCAGAGCAACTTCAAGCTTGGCTCCGGACTCGCGCCGGTGCGCGCATTGCTCGACGCTGGCGTCAACGTGAGTCTGGGCACCGATGGCTGCGGCTCGATCGAGAACGCCGACATGCTCAAGGTGGTGTCGCAGACTGCGCTGATGCACAAGCTGCGCGGATCCGATCCGCAACGCTGGGTGGGCGCGGCCGAGGCGTTCGTCGCCGCGACCGTGGGCGGCGCACAGGCGCTGGGCGCTGCCGACCGCCTGGGACGGCTGGCACCCGGCATGCGGGCGGATCTGTGCCTCTACTGCACCGATGACATCGCGTTCTCTCCGCTCAACAATCCGCTGCACCAGCTGGTGTTCAACGCCACACCGGCCTCGCTCGATGCCGTCTATGTGGACGGCGAAGCGGTACTGCACGGCGGACGCCTGTCGCGCATCGACGAGGTGGCGCTGCTGCAGGAGATCGCCGACGAGCACCGGGTGCTTGCGCCGATGATCGACCGGGCGGAGGCAAGCGTGGCGCCGATGCTGGAGCCCTACCGGCGGATCTGGGCGCGCTGCGCTGACCACGCGATCAGCGATCAGACCTACCCGGCGCGCTTCGATCGCTGACCGGGCACCGGCTCGGCGCGTGCCCTCGGCGAGTCCGGCTCGCTCGCGCGCGAAGCGGGGCCGTGCGGTGGCTGCAGCGGCCGCCGCACGCCTCGCGCTGGTGCGCGATATCGCGCACGCGCACCACGGCGGCGCAGGGCCTGCCGCTGCGATGCCTGCTGGCGCAGCCAACGCAGTCGCCTGCGTGGCACATGCCTTGCATCAGGGTGTGCCCGCGCACGCTGTGCGGCACGCGTGCGCCGATCGTCCTGCCAGCCGCATCGACCCGCCCGGATACCGCATTCCAGAGGAGCCGCCAGATGACCCGTTCTTCGATCACCCGCCGCGATGCACTGAAGGCCATGGGCGGTCTCACCATCGCTGCAACCGGCGCTGCCGCCGGACTGCCGGCGCGTGCGCAGACCCGCGCACTGTCGGCCACTACCTATTTCGGCGCCTGGGAAACGGCGCACCGCGGCATCCTCGTGCCTGCGTTCCAGAAGGCGACGGGCGTGCAGCAGGTGAACCTGGTGCCCTCGCTCGCGGTCGATACCGTGTCGCGCGTGGTGGCCTCGAAGAACAACCCTCCGTTCGACGCGATCATCCTCGACGAAGGACCTTACCTCGCGGCGCTGAACCAGGACATCTTCGAGAAGGTCCCGGCCCTGCCCAACCTGAAGGACGTGCCCAAGCGCTTCATCGACCCGCGCGGCCTGGGCGTGTTCGTCTCCGCCCAGATCCTCGGCATCTGCTACAACACCGAGCGGGTGAAGAACCCCCCGAAGACCTGGAACGACTTCCTGCGCCCCGAGTACAAGGGCCGCATCGGGCTGGTCGGCCTGGGCTCGACGCTGGGTATCGCGTGGATGACCGAACTCGCCCGCGTCAACGGCGGCAACGACGACAACCTCGAACCGGCGTTCGCGTGGCTGAAGAAGGTGCTGCCCAACGTGGGGGCGGTGGCGGCCAACCCGGGCGCGCTGGCGACGATGCTGGCGCAGGGACAGATCGACATCACCTGCCACTACAACAACAACACCGGCGACCTGCAGGCCAAGGGCGTGCCGGTCCGGCTGGTCGCGCCCGACTCGGGCTACACGATGATCCGCAGCACGATGCACATCGTGAAGAACAGCAAGAACGTCGATCTCGCGGCCGAGTACCTCAATCAGTCGATCAGCCCGACCGTGCAGGCGCAGATGGCGGCACCGCCCAACCTGCTGGTACCGACCAATTCGCGCACCCCGTTCCCGAAGGAACTGCAGGAGTACGCGAAGGACATGTCGGTGATCGAGAAGATGAATACCGTTGACTGGGCGGTAGTCAACCCGCGGCGGCAGGAGTACATCGACCGGTTCAACCGCGAAGTGAAGGTCTGAGCGGTGCAGAGGCCGGCCGCACGTGCATGCGGCCGGCAGCTTCCATCAACGGCGCGGGTGGCGCGCTTCGCACCGGGACGGCATGCGGCGTTCGCGACGATGCGCGGTGCCCGAAAAGCACAACGCCGCCCGAGGGCGGCGTTGTCGATCTCGCGGCGCCACCAGGGCGACCGCGATCTTCAGACCGTCGCTCAGCCGAAATTCTTCTGCGCGAAGTCCCAGTTGACGAGGCTGTTGAGGAACGTCTCCACGAACTTCGGCCGCGCGTTGCGGTAGTCGATGTAGTAGGCGTGCTCCCAGACGTCGATCGTGAGCAGCGGCTTGTCGGCGCCGGTGAGCGGCGTGCCCGCGTTGCTGGTGTTGACGATGTCGACCGATCCGTCGGCCTTCTTCACGAGCCAGGTCCAGCCAGCGCCGAAGTTGCCGACCGCGCTCTTGGTGAATGCTTCCTTGAACGCGTCGTACGAACCGAACCTGGCGTCGATCGCCGCGGCGAGTGCACCGGCGGGCTTGCCGCCGCCAGCGGGCTTCATCGAGTGCCAGAAGAACGTGTGATTCCACACCTGCGCGGAATTGTTGAACACCCCGCCGCTCGACTTGCGGATGATGTCCTCGAGGCTCGCGTTCTCGAACTCGGTGCCCTTGATCAGGCCGTTGAGGTTGGTCACGTAGGCCTGGTGGTGCTTGCCGTAGTGGAACTCGAAGGTCTCCTTCGAGATCATCGGCGCGAGGGCGTCCATCGCATACGGCAGGGCGGGCAGCGTGTGTTCCATGGCGAGTCTCCGGCGATAGGTGAGATGAAGAGCGCTACTTGAGCTTCGTCTCTTTGTAGATGACGTGCTTGCGTGCGACCGGATCGAACTTCTTCATCTCGATCTTCTCGGTGGTCGTACGCTTGTTCTTGGTGGTCGTGTAGAAGTGCCCGGTCCCGGCGGAGGACTCGAGCTTGATCTTTTCGCGCATGTTGAGGGCTCCTGTGGACTGACCGATCAGGCCGCTTCGCCGCGTGCACGCAGTTGCGCGAGCACGGCATCGATGCCGTTCTTGTCGATCGTGCGCAGACCCGCCTGGCTTACCCGCAGGCGCACCCAGCGCGACTCGCTCTCCACCCAGAACCGGCGGTACTGCAGGTTGGGCAGAAAACGGCGCTTCGTCTTGTTGTTGGCGTGGGAAACGTGATTCCCGCCGATCGGCTTCTTGCCGGTGACCTGACACACGCGTGACATGACGGCCTCGAGACTTCGTGATGGGGCGGGTGCCGCCAGGAACGGCGATCCGCGAATCTTCGCACGGGGGCCGGGCTGACCTCGACACCCACACGATCCAAAGCCTGCGTTTATAGCATGCGCGGGGTCTCTTCGGCAAGCCCGACACCCGGTCGGCGCATCAGAGCAGGCCCCGTTCGGCGAACGACACCACGCCGCTGCGCGCGACCACGAAGTGATCGAGCACCCGGATGTCGACCAGTGCCAGCGCGTCCTTCAGCGCCAGCGTCAGCAACTCGTCGGCGCGACTGGGTTCAGCCACGCCCGAGGGATGGTTGTGCGCGAAGATCACCGCGGCTGCGTTCGCCGCGAGCGCCGCCTTGACGACCTCGCGCGGGTAGACGCTGGTCTGCGCGAGCGTCCCGCGAAACAGCTCGCGGTCGCACAGCACGCGGTGCTGGGCGTCGAGAAACAGCGCGACGAACGCCTCGTGCTGATGGCCCGACAGCGTCAGCCGCAGGTAGTCGCGTACCTGCTGCGGCGAGGACAGAACGCTCGCCCCGGCGAGCGTCTCGCGCAGCATGCGCCGCACCAGCGCCACCATTGCCTGCAGCTCGACGAAGCGCGCCGGGCCGAGTCCCGGCGCAGCGCAGGCGCTGCGCCGATCGGCATGCAGGAGCGCACCGAGACTGCCGAAGCCGGCCAGCAGCGCGCGCGCGAGATCGACCGCGGTCTGCCCGCGCGCGCCGTGGCGCAGCACGATCGCGAGGAGTTCTGCGTCGGAGAGCGCATCGGCACCGCGTGCGAGCAGCTTCTCGCGCGGACGCTCCCCTGGTGGCCAGAGCTTGATCGGGGTCATCGGCGATCGATTTCCAGGAAGGGACAACGACGAACGCAGGCCGGATCGGCGACCCGCCGCGGCAGCTCACCCGCGCGCAGCCGGCCGGGCGGATCCGCTGCCGGCGACCTGCCGCCGCGATGTCGGGCGTGACCCTGCGGCTGCTGGGCTACACTACTTCCTGCTCCATGCCGTCGCGCCGCGCGAATGAAGGGGAAAGGCATCGAAACCCGCCCGCGGGCGCCGCTGCCATCCGTGTCAACGGGTCTGCGCGTCTGCCTGCAGAAACGGGCCGGGCGCCCTGGCCAGGGCCGTCGCGCTCGCGTGCGGGTTCGTCGCGCTGCCGGGGCGGCCTCACCCCATGCCTGCGCGCCACACCCTGCCTCGCCTGCCCCCCTCCTGCCCGCTGACCCGACGATGAACCTGCCCCGCGACAAGCGCGTGCTGCTGGGTGTGACCGGCGGCATCGCTGCATACAAGACCCCGGAACTGGTGCGCCAGCTCGGCGCCGCCGGTATCGGTGTCGACGTGGCGATGACCGAAGCCGCGCGCGAGTTCGTCACGCCGGTCACGCTGCAGGCGGTGTCCGGCCGGCCGGTCTGGAACGACCTGTGGGATGCACGCGTGCCCAACAACATGGCGCACATCGAACTGTCGCGCGACAAGGGGCTGATCCTGATCGCGCCGGCGAGCGCGGATTTCATCGGCAAGCTCGCCAACGGCCTGTGCGACGACCTGCTGTCGACGGTTGCACTGGCGCGCGAGTGTCCGCTCGCGGTTGCGCCGGCGATGAACCGCCAGATGTGGGAACACCCGGCGACACAGCGCAACGTGCAGCGTCTGCGCGACGATGGTGTGGAGGTCTGGGGTCCGGCGGCCGGGGATCAGGCGTGCGGCGAAGTCGGCATGGGCCGGATGCTCGAACCCGAGCAGCTGTGCGAGCGCGTGGTGCGCGCGTTCACGCCGAAGGTGCTCGACGGGCTGCGCGTGCTGATCACCGCCGGCCCGACATTCGAGCGTATCGACGCGGTGCGTGCGATCACCAACCTGTCGTCGGGAAAGATGGGCTATTCGATCGCGCGCGCGGCGTGGGAAGCGGGCGCCGAGGTGACGCTGGTGAGCGGGCCGACGGCGCTGCAGCCGCCGCCGGTGGCGCGCGTCGAACACGTGGCGAGCGCGCAGCAGATGCTGGCGGCGGTCAACTCGTGCGTGGCCACCACCGACATCTTCATCAGTGTGGCGGCCGTGGCCGACTATCACGTGCTCAATCCGAGCGAGCAGAAGATCAAGAAGGACGCACATATCCTGACCATCGAGCTCGCGCCCAACCCGGACATCCTGGCGAGCGTGAGCGCGCTGGCGAATCCGCCGTTCTGCGTCGGCTTCGCCGCCGAGAGCGAGAACCTGGACGAGTTTGCCGAAGCGAAACGGCGCCGCAAGCGGCTGCCGCTGCTCGCCGCCAATCTGGTGCAGACCGCATTCGGTGCCGATGACAACGAACTCGTGCTGTTCGACGACCAGGGCAGGCATCCGCTGCCGCGCGCGCCCAAGATCGAGCAGGCCAGGATGCTGGTCGCGCACATCGCCTCCATCTACGAACCGCAGTGATCGTCCCCGCCGCCCGCAATCGCCCGGGCGATGCACGCCGTACGCGCCGCCACGATCGGCGCGCCGCAGCGGCTGCAGCACGCAG
The DNA here is from genome assembly GCA_947456915.1 of Betaproteobacteria bacterium. GTDB lineage: Bacteria > Pseudomonadota > Gammaproteobacteria > Burkholderiales > CAIKXV01 > CAIKXV01. The sequence goes on along the minus strand of CANGUQ010000130.1, from coordinate 574 downwards.
TACCGCTTCCCCGTTCACGCACGCATTCGCTGATCCGCAGGAGCCCGCCGCGCGATGACGTTCCCGACCGACCCGAACCATGGCGCATCTGGCGCCGTCGTGCGCCCGCGCATCGCGGTGCGCGTGCTCGACCCCCGCCTGCGCGAGCAGATGCCCGCCTACGCCACACCCGGCGCCGCCGGGCTGGATCTGCGTGCCTGCACGCAAGCGCCGATGACGGTGCAGCCCGGGCAGACCGAGCTGGTCCCCACCGGCATCGCGATTCATCTGGACGACGCGCGCCTCGCGGCGATGATCCTGCCGCGCTCGGGGCTGGGCCACAAGCACGGCATCGTGCTCGGCAACCTCGTCGGCCTGATCGATTCGGACTACCAGGGCCAGATCTTCGTGTCGCTGTGGAATCGAGGCACGACCGGTTTCACGCTGACGCCGATGGAGCGCATCGCGCAGCTCGTCGTGGTGCCGGTCGTGCAGGTCGAGTTCGACGTGGTGGACAGCTTCGAGGCGAGCGCGCGTGGCGCCGGCGGCTTCGGCAGCACTGGACGCGGCTGAGCAGACGAGGGACCGGGGTCGG
>CANGUQ010000129.1 GCA_947456915.1 Betaproteobacteria bacterium | reverse complement strand
TGGCGCCGCCGCCCGCGGTCTCCGCAGCCGGCTGCTGCGCGGCGCGCACGCTCGGCGCTCGCCCGGCACTGCCGGCGAAGTCGCCGGCGATCACGGTGGTGAGCCGGGACAGGTCGAGGTGACGGCGCAGCGCTTCGACGATCTGCTGCGGCGTGGTTGCGGCCACCTGCGCATCGAGCTGCTCCTGGAACGCGTAGGTGCGCCCGAGGAACTGGTTGGTGGCAAGGGCGCCGACCAGTCGCGCGTCGGAGGAGCGTGCCACGCGTACCGACTGCAGGTAGCCCGACTTCGCGCTCGCCACCTCCTCGGCGGTGAAGCCGCCGGCGAGCGCCTTCTCCAGTTCCTCGCGCACGGCGCGCTCGAGCCGGTCGACGTTCTCCGGTGCGAAGATCGCCCCGGCGAGGAAGGCGCCGCTGCGATCGAGGCTGCCGGCGGCGATCTGCGCCCAGATCGAGTACGACAGGCCTTCGTTGTGGCGCACGCGCTGCGCCAGTCGCGAACTCAGGAAGCCGCCCCCGAGCAGCTGCTCGCCCAGCAGCAGCGCCGGGTAATCCGGATCGTCCACACGCAGCGGCAGGTTCATGCCGATGCGAAACAGCGCGTTCGCCCGATCCGGCGTCTCGATCACGATGCGCACGGGCGCGATGTCGGCGTGCACGGTGGGTACGCGCTCGTAGCGCGCCGGGCTTGGCCAGTCGCCGAGCAGCCGGTCGAGCAGCGTCACCACGGCCTGGTCGTCGAAGTCGCCGACGGCCGCGAACTCGCCCTTCGAGGCACCGTAGAAGCGGCGGTGGAAATCGCGCACGCCCGCGAGTGTCACCGCCCGCGTCTCGGCGAGCTGCTCGTCGAGGGTGCCGAAGTAGCGGATGTCGCCTCGCGGGTGGGTGTTGAAGTGACGGTTGAACGCGAGCGCGCCCAGCGCCGCGGGGTCGGTGCGCTGGCGATCGATCGCGGCGAAGGTCTCCGCTCGCATCTCCTCGAGATCGCGCTCCGGGAAGGTCGGCTCGCGCAGCACGCGCGCGATCAGTTCCAGCACCGCCGGCAGTTCGCGGCGGATCGTCTGGCCGCTCACGGTGACCGACGTCGGTCCGCCACTCACCGAGACCTGCGCGCGCAGCTTGTTGAACGCATCCTGCAGCTGCTGGCGGTCCAGCCCGCGGGTGCCGCGCATGAGCAGCGAGGCGGTGAACGAGGCCTCGGTGCCGCGTCCGAACACCGCCTTCTCGTCGCCGAAACGAAGCGTGAGCTGGAAGTTTACCGTCTCGCCGCGCGTGCGTCGCGGCAGCAGCACTGCCTGCAATCCGACCGGCAGCGTGTGGCGCACCGTGCGCTTCTCGATGTTGCGCGGCGAGGGGTCGAACGTCTCGCCGGCGGCGAGCGCGGTGTCGCCCTTGAAGTCGCGCAGCAGTTCGGCGAGGTCGGGCGCGCGCGGGATCTCCGCGCGCTCGGGCTTCGCCTCGGGCACGAACATGCCGACGGTGCGGTTGGCCTGTCGGAAGTAGGCCTGCGCGACGCGGTTCACGTCGGCGGCGCTGACCTTGCGCAGACGGTCGCGGTGCAGGAAGAACATCCGCCAGTCGCCGACCGCGATCCACTCGCTCATCGTGCGGCCGAGCGCGGCGGGGTTGGCGAGGATCTCGTCGTAGCGGCGCAGCTGCGCGATGCGCACCCGTTCCACCTCCTCGTCGGTGATCGGCTTGCGCCGCAGGTTCTCCAGCGTGTCGATCATCGCGGCACGCGCGGCGTCGAGCGACTGGTCGACGGTGAGCTGTGCACCGAACATCACGATTCCGGGCTCGCGCAGCTGCTGGTCGAAGCCGAACACCGACACGGCACGCTTGGCGTCGACCAGTTCGCGAAACAGGCGACCGGCCGGCGGCGTGGTCAGCGTGTCGACCAGCAGATCGACGGCGGCGGCATCGGGGTGCGCGGCCGGCGGGATGTGATACGCGGCGACCACCGCCTGCACGTCGCCGATCCGGCGCAGCATCACCTGCCGCTCGCCGTCCTGTGTCGGCTCCACCGTGTAGGTGTCGATCAGCTTGCGCGCCGGTGCCGGGATGGCGCCGAAGTGCCTGGCAATCAGCTGCAGCGCAAGCGTCTCGTCGAACCGGCCCGCGAGCAGCAGCACCGCGTTGTCGGGCTGGTAGTAGCGGCGATAGAACGCTTCCAGCCGCTCGATCGGCACGTTCTCGATGTCCGAGCGCGCACCGATCGTGTTGTTGCCGTAGTTGTGCCAGAGGTAGGCGGTGGAGGCCACCCGCTGCACCAGCACGCGGATCGGGCTGTTCTCGCCCGATTCGAACTCGTTTCTCACGACCGACATCTCGGGATCGAGTTCCTCGCGGGTGATCGCCGCGTTCACCATGCGATCGGCTTCCAGTTCGATCACCCAGCGCAGGTTGTCGTCGTTCGCCGCCAGCGTGGCGAAGTAGTTCGTGCGGTCGTTCCACGTGGTGCCGTTGGCGGAGGCGCCGCGTTCGGCGATCGCCTTGGACACGTTCGGGTGCAGCTTCGAGCGGCGGAACAGCAGGTGCTCGAGCAGGTGCGCCATGCCGCGCTCGCCGTAGTTCTCGTGGCGCGAACCGACCAGATAGGTGATGTTGGCCATGAACGTCGCGCTCGACGCGTCGGGGAACAGCAGCACGCGCAGCCCGTTCGCCAGCCGGTACTCGGTGATGCCTTCCACGCTCGGGCCGCGCACGACCCCTGCCGGCAGCGGCGGCTGACCCTGCGCGTGCGCGGGCGACGGCGGCAGCGCTGCACCCAGCGCGACGAGCAGCAGCAGACCGAGCCAGCGCAACAGCACGCGCGCCGGCGTGCAACGTCCCGGGGCTCGGTCGCCGGCCGGTGGCCGGGCAGTGGCGAAGGCGAGGGCAGACATGGGCAGAAGGCTGGGCCGCTGACTCGAAGTGACGGTTAAGGCGTTGATTCGGCGCAGGATTGGCATTCCGGGCGGTACGCGTGCCAGGTGCTGCGCCGGCCTGCTCGGGCGTGCCGCCGGCAGCGGTGTCGGGCCGGCCGCCGCGTGCGGCAGCGCGTGTGCTTCGGCCGGCGTGCAGCGGTGCGGCGGATCATAGAGCAGCCGCGGTGCGGCCGCGTGATAAAGTCCAGCGTTCGAGCCAGACAAGAGGACAGTCCCCGATGGCCAGCCTCCCGAACCAGATGTCGGCCCTGCAGGCCGCGCGCGAGATCGCCGCCGGACGTCTCACCAGCGAGGCGCTGGTGCGCGGTTGCCTCGCCCGCATCGCCGAGCGCGACGCAGCGGTGCAGGCGTGGGCGTTCGTCGATCCGGAGGCGGCGATCGAGCAGGCGCGCGCCTGCGATCGCGGGCCGCGACGTGGCCTCCTGCACGGCGTGCCGGTGGGGGTGAAGGACGTCATCGACACCGCCGATCAGCCCACCGCATACAACTCGCCGATCTACGCCGGGCATCGGCCACGCGCCGACGCCGCGTGCGTTGCGGCGGTGCGCCGCGCTGGCGCGGTGATCCTCGGCAAGACCGAGACCACGGAGTTCGCGAACAATCATCCCGCGCGCACCCGCAACCCGCACAACCTCAGCCACACGCCGGGCGGCTCGTCGAGCGGTTCGGCAGCGGCGGTCGCCGATCACATGGTACCGGTCGCATTCGGCACGCAGACCGGCGGCTCGACGATCCGGCCAGCGGCATTCTGCGGCATCGTCGGCTACAAGCCCACGTTCAACCTGATCAATCGCGCCGGACTCAAGATCGTCGCCGAGTCGCTCGACACGATCGGCACGCACGGCCGCTCGGTGGAGGATGCGGCACTGCTCGCCTGTGCCGCGTCGGGACGGACGATGCCGGACTTCGCGCGCTACAAGGGCACGCCGCGCGTGGGGCTGTACCGGACGCCGCACTGGGACAAGACGGACGAGGCCACGCGCACGCTGCTTGCCAGCGTTGCCGAGCGGCTGCGCGCAGCCGGGTGGGCGGTGGTCGATGCCGACCTGCCGCCGCAGGCGGTGGCCATCTACGACGCGAACACCACGATCATGCAGTACGAAGAGGCGTTCTCCCTCGGCTACGAATACGATCACCACCGCGAACGGCTCAGCGAGGACCTGCGCACGCGCATCGAGCGTGGCCGGGCGACCACGCGCGAGCACTACGAGCGCGCGATCGACGTGGTGCTGGAGGTGGGTGGCATGTTCCACGACGCGTTCCGCTCGGTCGACGTGCTGCTCACGCCCAGCGCGCCCGGCGAGGCGCCGTTCGGCCTGACCACCACCGGCAACGCGCTGTTCAACCGCAACTGGACCACGCTCGGGCTGCCCTGCGTGACCATTCCCTGCGGACAGGGGCAGAAGGGCCTGCCGCTGGGCGTGCAGTTCGTGGGGCCGTATCGCGGCGACACCGCAGTGCTGCTCGCGGCAGACGCAGCGCGCAAGATCCTGTCGCGCTGAGCCCTGTCACGCCGAGGGCGTCGCGGCGCTCCCCGTTCGCTGGTGTGCGACAGCCAGGTGCGGCCTGATGCAGCCGCGCCGGCGCGCCCGGTGCTGAATCGACGCCAGTGCTGGCGGCGTGCGGTGCGTCCGGCTCAGCGCACGGCGACTGCGCGTCGACGCTGCAGCAGGAGCACGACCAGCGCCAGCGCGAGCGAGGCGGCGAGCGCGATCAGGTAGGCGGCCACCGGCGGCAGCACGCCCAGCAGCAGCCTGAGCACCTGGAAGAACAGCGCGAAGGTGACCAGCCCTTCGGCACAGCCGCGCATCATTGCCACCACGGCCGCGCGTCCCTCGACGCGATGGGTGAACGGTGCCATCACCGACAGCATTACCGGGAAGGTCGAGGCCATGCCCGTCATTGCCGGGCCGATCGCCTCGGCAGCGACGGTGACGGTGAGCATGAACGCGGTGGCCACCGCGATGCGCGCGGGCAGGTCCCAGCCGGGCGCCGGCGGGCGCGCGACCGGCTCACCCGGGCCCGGGCACAGCCAGATCACGGCGGCCACGGCGGCGCAGGTGACCCAGATCACCGCCGGTTCGGGAATCTCCACCACGTTGAGCAGCGTCACGCTCACCACCGTCGTGGCCAGCCCGCAGACGAGGGATCCGATCCAGCCCAGCCGCTGCGCAGCGTGTCCGTAGGCCAGCGCGTAGGCCGCCAGCGCGATCAGCCCGAGCAGCGTGCCGGTGGCGGCACGCTGCGCGAACGGCACGCCCTGTTCGATCGCCACGAACACCGAGATCGGACCCGACACGATCGGCAGCCCGAGGATCAGTCCGGCCACCGCCGGACCGAAGCGGCGGCCGGCCAGTGTCGCCGTGGTCATCACCACCGGCATCGTCAACAGCTTGAACACCAGGATCGTACCCATCGCCCGATCTTCGCGGAAAACGCGCCGATCGGCACGATGCGGCGCGCTGCGCTGCGCACGCGTGCTGCGCTGCCGGCGCGCATTCGGCCGTATAGTCGGAGCAATGGCAGAAGATCGTCGCGCGACCTCCGCGCTGCTGGCAGCGAGCGGCTGGCTGCTGCTGGCGGTGGTCGCACTCGGCATCGCGGGCGAAGTTGCGCCAGGCTTTCCCGACTGGGTGGCCGGGGTCGTGGCGTGGGTCGCTGCCGCGCCCCTGTGGACGCGCCTCGGGCGCCGGCAGAAGACGCTGGTGATCGTGATGATCGTTCTCGGCGTGGCGGGCATCGCCTGGGGCTTCGCGCACGGGCAGGGTGGGCTGGTCGCCAGGGCCCTGACGATGAACACGATGATCATCGCGATGCTGGTGGGCGTGGCCTTCCTGCAGCGGGTGAGCGTGAGCGCGCAGGCGGACGCGGCGCCGCTGCGGCGCGGCCGCCTCGCGCTCGCCCGCACCATCCTCGGGGTGCATCTGTTCGGCGCGGTGATCAATCTGACTGCAGCGCTGATCGCGGCCGACCGCCTGCGCCGCGTGCCGTCTGCCGGCGACCCGCCTGCCGGCCATCCGGTACCCTCTGCCGGCACGCTCACCCGCCAGCAGGCACTTGCGCTGGGCACCTCATTCTCGATCTCTGCGTTCTGGTCGCCGTTTCTCGGCTCGATGGCGGTGGCGCTCACGGTGGCCAAGGGCGCCAATCTGTTCACCCTGATGGCGATGGGACTCCCGATGGCGGCGATCGGCGTGCTCGTGCTGTGGGCCTGGCTGTCGACCGCGCGCTTCGATCACGCGCGCAGTTTCGAGGGCTATCCGATCGACGTCGGGGCGCTGTGGATCCCGTTCGCGCTGGCGGCGGGCGTGTTCGCGGTGCACGAGTGGCAGCCGCAGTGGTCGGTGCTGCCGGTGATCGCGACGCTGGCGATCCTGATCAGCGCGCTCACCCTCGTCGTGCGCGACGGGCCGCAGGAGGCGGCCGCCCAGTTGCGCGATCACGTCCCGTCGCGGCTGCCGGGACTGGCCGGCGAGGTGTGGATCTTCATGGCGGCGGCGGTGCTGGCGGCCGGTCTGTCCGCACTGCTCACCGCATTCGACATCGGCGCACCGTTCTCCCGCTTCGGCGGCATCGAGGCGAGCCTGGTGCTGGTGATCTGCACGGGGGTGGCGTGGCTGGGGTTGCACCCGATCGTCACCGTGCCGCTGATCGGGGTGTGGCTCGCGCCGCTGTCGCCCGATCCCGACCTGCTCGCCTGTGCCTTTCTCGGTTCGTGGGCGCTCGGGCTGCCGGCCTGCGCGACTTCCGGCACCGTGCTCTCGATGCAGGCGCGCTACGGCATCCCGGTCACCACGTACATGCGATGGAACCGGCCGTATCTGGCGACGATGCTCGCGGTGAGCATCGTCATGCTCAACATCTACGCGTATCTCCGGCTCGCCTGAGCGGCGCGCCCGGCGCGCGCGGTACGGCCGTCAGCGCCGGCAGCCGACCTGCATCGCGCACTCACGCCATGGCGGTTGCGGCGCAGGCGCGCGCGAGTTCGCCAGCCGCCGGCAGCGTTGCGACCCCCCAGGCCAGGTCGAGCGCGCGCTGCGCCTGCTGTGCACCCAGAGCCGGATCCGCCAGCGCGCGAAACTTCCGCGACAGCGCGTCGTCGCCGAGCGGGTTGTCGAGGCTGCCGCAGGCGTGCTCGACACGGGTGCTGAACTGCCGCCCGTCGTTCATCCGGATCGTCGCCTGCACCTGATCCGAGGCGAGGCTGGCGTCTTCCACGGCGCGGATGCGCGAGCGCATCGCGACCACCTGCGTGTTGCGCGCGCACTCGTCGCTGAACTGCGCGACGCCAGCGTCGCGCTGCACCAGCGCGACAGCCGCGGCGTGGGTGTAGCTGAGCTTCGAGGCGAGGCCGTCCTGCGGATCGGTGCGCCACGTGAGCTTGAGCACGAGCGGATGCACCTGCAGGTCGACGGCGGCGATCTGCGCAGGCTGCAGATCGTGAGCCTGCACGAGGTCGAGACAGGCGTCGATCAGCGGGTGCAGCACGATGCCGCACGGGTAGGGCTTGTAGGTGTTGCGTCCGGCTTCCCAGCGCTCGCCGAGTTCGCCCACCAGCGCCTCGCGATCGAGTCCGTCGGCGAGCACGTGGGCGAAGCCGCGCGGCGCCTCCAGCGCACGCTGCGAACTGGTGAACCCGCGCGCGGCGAGCAGTGCGGCAGCAAGGCCCTCGCGTCCGGCGCGCGCGATGTTGAAGGTCTTGCACATGCCGCCCATCATCTCGCTCAACCCGCCGGCCTGCGTGGCGGCGATGCCCAGTGCCGCGGTGGTGCGCGCCGCGTCCAGACGCAGCAGGCGCGCAGCGCCCGCTGCCGCGCCGAGCACGCCGCAGGTACCGGTGATGTGCCAGCCGCGCGCGTAGTGTCCGGGACCGATCGCCACGCCGGTGCGGCATGCCACTTCCATGCCGAGCAGGAAGGCGTGCAGCAGATCGTCGCCGCTCACCGGGCTGCGGGCGGGGGCAGGCGGCAGGCCGGCGCCGCCTGCGCCGGCGACGGTGCTCGCCTGCAGCCACTCGGCGAGCGCGAGCAGTGCACTGAACACCGGCGGCCCCGGGTGGATTACCGTCGCCAGATGCGTGTCGTCGAAGTCGAGGATGTTGCTTGCGTAGCCGTTGACCAGTGCCGCGGTGAGCGCATCGGTGCGCTCGCCGGTCACGAGCAGCGTCGCAGCAGGGGCCCCGGCGCACGGCTGCAGTGCCGACCACAGCAGGCGGGTGGCTGCGTCCCGGGCGCCGCCCAGTGCGCAACCGAGCACGTTCACCAGCGAGCGCGTGGCTTCGTGCCGTACGGTGTGCGGGACGGCAGCGGGGTCGGCGCGGGTGACGAAGTCGGCGAGGGTCGCGGTGGGAGCGTCCAGTGGCGAGGGCATGGCGGCGTCCGGTCGTTGCGAAGCTCCGGACTCTAGCACTGGCACCTGCGTGTGCCGCATTGCCCGGGGGGGGGCCGGCGGGCGGGCTCAGCGGATGAAGCCCGCGATCTCGTCGGCGGTGGGCGCGAGCCACTGCAGCGGCCGCGCGAGCGAGCCCACCAGCGTGCGATGGCCGAGCGTGTCGTAGGCGAGCAGCCGCACCGGCACACCCGCCGACTGCAGCCGCTGCGCGAAGTTCACGCTGTTGTGCGCGCCGACGATGTTGTCGACGCTGGCATACAGCAGCAGCGCGCGCGGCCCGCCGCCAGCGGCGAAGGTGATCGGCTGGGTCTGCGGCGAGGTGTCCGGATAGCCGAAGATGGCGCGCGTCAGGCGCCCGGTCAGCGGCAGGAAGTCGTACGGGCCGGCGAGACCGATGAAGCCGGCGATGCGCTCGCGCTGCACGCCGACCGCAGCAGCGTAGCGCGGATCGAACGCCACCATCGCCGCGTTGTAGGCGCCCGCGGAGTGGCCGCCGATGTGGATCCGCGTGACATCGCCGCCTAGCTGCTTGGCATGGTCGAACGTCCAGCGCAGGGCGCGCGCGCAGTCGTCGATGAAGTCGGGAAACTTCACCTCCGGGTGCAGCCGGTAGTCCGGGAGCACGGTGATGATCCCGCGCGCGGCGAATGCCTCTCCGACGAAGCGATACAGGGCGCGTTCGCCCGAGGTCCACGCGCCGCCATAGAAGAACACCAGTACCGGCGCTGCACCGGGCGCGGGATCGCGCGGCAGGTAGACGTCCAGACGCTGGCGCGGGTGCGGGCCGTACGCGACGTCGGCCTGCAACCGGTAGGTGTCGACGGGCACCGAGCGTTCGAGCACCGCCAGCGGCGAACACGCTGCGAGCAGCGTCGCCGAC
>CANGUQ010000128.1 GCA_947456915.1 Betaproteobacteria bacterium | reverse complement strand
GGATCCGCGGTGCGCGAGCCTGCAGCTCGCTGCCGCGCGCGACCGGGACGGCTGGCTGCTCGCGCTGGGCGAGGGGCTGGAGTACGCGCTGGCCGAGGCGACGGCGCCGTCCGCCTGAAGTCGTAAGGCTGACGATACTGACATTCGCGTGGAATGTCGCGTTGCGCGGATTTCGCGTCGCGCAACGTGAATCGTTGGCAGCGCAGCCTTCCCCCTGCGGCCCATAATGCGTCAGAATATCAAGGAAATACCGGCGCAAGTTTCAGCGATGCCTCACCATCGGTCCGTGCTGGCGGGCAGGTCGGCGAGTTGTCTGCGCCCGGGCGTGCGACTGCCGGCGGGCTCGATGCACGCGGGCGTCGGTGTGTTGCCGGTTGCCCGCGGTGTCGATCCTCGCTCGACACCGCGATCGTGACAGGGGTTGTGCCATGAAGACACGCGTTCGAAGCTTCGTGCTGCGCGACAGTGTTCGCCGCACGCTGATGGTCGCAGCGGCGCTACAGGCCGCCTTCGGCGCTGCCGGCGTGTACGCGTTGCCGACCGGCCCGCAGGTAGTCAGCGGCTCGGCCCACATCACTTCGCCCGCTCCTGCCGCGCTGCAGGTGGTCAACACGCCCGGCACGATCATCAACTGGCAGAGCTTCTCGATCGCGCCGAGCGAACTGGTGCGCTTCGTCCAGCAGAGTTCGGCCAGCGCGGTGCTCAACCGTGTCACCGGCTCGCAGATGTCGGAGATCATGGGCCGGCTGCAGTCGAACGGCCGGGTGTTCCTGATCAATCCGAACGGCCTGCTCGTCGGCCCCGGGGCGGTGATCGACACCGCGTCGTTCGTCGGCTCGACGCTGAACATGTCGAACGCGGATTTTCTCGCCGGCCGCATGCGGTTCGAAGGCATGTCAGGGGCGGGCGGCGTCACCAATCAGGGCGTGATCCGCGCCGGCGCCGGCGGTTCGGTGCTGCTGGTCGCACCGCAGATCGAGAACTCGGGGCTGATCGAGGCGCCCGGCGGCGAGATCACGCTCGCTGCCGGCCGCACGGTCACCGTCACCCCGCTCAACGGCAGCGGGGTGAGCTTCGAACTGCAGGCGCCGGGCGACAGCGTGCTCAACGTCGGCCGGCTGATCGCCGACGGCGGCGCGATACGTGCGTTCGCCGGCACGCTGCGCCACAGTGGCGAGATCCGCGCGAACGCGATCGGCGTGGACGCGAGCGGGCAGATCGTGCTGCAGTCGGGCAGCGGCGGCGCGACGCTGGCCGCTGGCAGCACGACGCGTGCCGACGGGGTCGACGGCGCGGCCGGCGGGCGCATCGGCATCGACGCGGTCGGCGGACGCACCCGCGTCGAAGGCACCGTCTCCGCCGCCAGCACGAGCGGCGCTGGCGGCTCGATCGCGGTCACCGGCGACACGTTGTCCATCGCCGGCTCGGCGCTGATCGATGCCTCGGGCGGCAGCGGCGGCGGCACCGTGCTTGCAGGCGGAGGCTGGCAGGGCGGCGACGCCTCGGTGCGCAACGCCCAGCGGACCTTCGTTCATGACGGTGCGCGGCTGAGCGCCGACGCCACCGGACGGGGCGACGGCGGCACGGTCGTGGTATGGGCCGACCGCGACACCCAGTTTCTCGGCACCCTGTCGGCGCGCGGCGGCGCCGCCGGCGGCAACGGCGGGCGCGGCGAGGTGTCGGGGCGTGGCGAGCTGGTATTCATGGGGCGCGCCGATCTGTACGCGCCGTTCGGGCGTCAGGGTTCGCTGCTGCTCGACCCGCTCGACCTGTTCATCGACGCGGACGGCGGCCTCAATCCGTTCATCATCGACGAGGCCACCGACTTCCCGAACAACGCGATCACCGTGTCGCCGGCGACGCTCGCTTCGATCAGCGGCAACGTCACGCTGTATGCCTCGCGCGACATGCGCTTCAACAGCGCCGTCTCGCTCGTGCAGGCCGGACAGGGCCTGAGCGCGACGGCCGGCCGCGACCTGCAGCTGGCCGCCGGCATCGCCACCAGCAACGGTGCGGTGTCGCTCACCGCCGGGCGGGCGATCAGCAGCACCGGCGCGCCGACGATCTCGGCGGGCACCGGATCCGTGGTGCTGACCAGCGGCAGCCAGACGAACAGCGGACTCGGCATCGGCACGATCTCCAGCGCCGGTACGGTGACGATGAGCGCGCCGGTCGGTGCGCTCTCGACCGGCAACATCACCGCGTCCGGTGCGGTGTCGCTCAGCGGCGCGGCAGGGCTCACCGCGAACCGGATCAACGCCGGCGGCGCGGTCACCCTGAACGCGGGATCGGGCACGGCCACCGTGAACGACACGATCACCGCTCCTGGTTCCGTGAGCGTGTCTGGCGCGGGTGTCTACGTTTCGGGGGTAACGGCGGGCGCGCTCACCGTCAACGCCGGCAGCGGCACGGCGGTACTCGCCAGCGGTGCGCTCGGCAGCGGCAATGCGACGCTGGCCGGCACGAACGTCTCGGTCGGGCTGCTCACCACCACCGGTGCCGTGTCTCTCGAAGCGACCGCCGGCGACATCGGCGCGACGATCAACAATGCCGCGAGCATCACTGCCACCTCGGCGCGTTCACTCGGCAACACGGCGATCACGCTGAACTCGACTGCGGCGGCCAGCACGCCACTCAACGCGACCTCGGTGACCGCGACCGCGAGCGGCTGCATCGACAGTTGCCCGGGCGCCAGCGTGGTGCTGAGTTCGCCGACCGGCGTCACTGTCGGCACGGTGGCCGCGATTGCCCCGGGATCGGCGACCGGGATCAGCGAATCGGTGACGATCACCTCGACCGCCGGATCGATCCGCGCGCTGTCGGGCGCTTCGCTGGTCACTGCGGCCGACGTCACGCTGTCGACCAGTGCCGGTTCCAGCGGGAGCATCGGGCAGTCCGCGCTGCCGCTGACGGTCGATGTCGAGCGCACGTTCACCTTCCGGCCCAACGGCGACTTCACCGTGCAACTGGCGGCCAGCGGCCCGAACCGGCTGGTGTTCCAGCCGGGTGTGGCGGCGGGCGGGTCGTCGTGGTCGGGCTCGCTCTCGCTCCCGGGCGCGCTCGACATCGTCGCCGGTGCCACGTCGAGCAAGGTCACCCTGAACACCTTCTCGATCACCAGCGGCTTCGGCGCGCCGGTGTTCGGCAGCCTGCCCGAGATCAGTGTCAGCGTACCCAATGGCGATCTGCGGGTGAATGCGATGACCGTGCCGCCGGTAGCGGCCGTGGCGATCAGCGCGACCGGCGGCATGGAGGTCAGCAGTTACACCCGCGCGAATGGCGGCGCCGCGTCCAGCGCTGCGTTCATCGCCAACGGCGGCACGCTGGAACTAGGGGCGATCGCCGGCGCGCAGGATGTCATCGCCGGCAGCGGCCGCGACGGCGTGGTGATCGACAGCGTGAGCACCGGGCGCGACGTGACGCTGAGCAGCGCGCTCGGAACGGTGGCGGCACGGACCAGCAACATCGCGACCGAAGTCACCAGCACCGGCGGCAACATCACCATCTCCGGGGCGAGCATCGGCCGCAGCACCGGCGCGCGACCGCTCGACCTGCGCGCCCCGTCCGGGCAGATCAGCCTGAGTGCCCTCGGGACGTCGGCCGGCACCGGCTGGATCGGCGCGGGCCCGTCGGCGGCGCAGCCAGTCAACGCGGAGACGCCCAGCCTCGTCGTGTACGCGACGCGGCAGTTCAACGTCGATACCGGAAACACCGTGCCGCTGGCGAATCTCGCCGTCACCGCCAGCCCGTCCGGCGTGGGCAGCGACGGCACGGCCAAAGTCACGGCTGGCGGCGTGCCGTTCACGTTCGTGTCCGACGGCACCCGGCTGAAGCTGCTCAACACGACGGCGACCGACCAGTTCGCGAGCGGCACGCTATCGCTGACGGCCCTCGATGGCGGCATTTTCGTCAACGACCTGGATTTCAGCGCCACCAACGGCAGCCTCGTGCTGCGGGCGCCAGGCGCGGTCACCGTCGACGACGACCCGTTCAACCTCGGCGCCGGGGCACTGACGATCCGCGCCGACGGTGCCGTCACGCTGCACGACATTCAGGCCAGTGCGCTGACGGTGCGGGGGACCGACCCGGATGCCGGGTCGGTGGCGGCCTCGCTCACGATGGGGCGGTTCACCGGGCCGGCGGGTGGCCTCAGCGATGTTGCGGTGCAGACCTCCGGCGCGATCGCAACCTCGCATCTGGACGGGGTGCGGAACGTGTCGCTGTCGACGGCGAGCGGGTACATCGCCACCGGCAACATCGGCTCTGCCGGCAGTCCGGCCTCGGCGGTGACTCTGGCCACGAATGCCGGCACCATCAGCGCCGGAGCGGTCACGACCGGGACCTTCTCCGCCAGCAGCACCACTGGCGCGATCTCCACCGGTGCGATCAGCGCGACCAATGCGACCGCCGGACGGGTCTCCCTCAGTACCGGCGCCGGGGTATCGGTCGGCGGCGACATCGTCGCGCAAGGGGCTGGCACCGTGGAGCTGCGGTCTGGCACGTCGATCACTGCCCAGAAGATCGACGTTGCGGGCAACGTGGTGCTGGGGCCGCAGGAGTCCGCCCCTACGGTTCTGCCCACGGTCATCTCCCTCGGCGCGATCGGAGCCGGCAACCGCCCCGCCTCGGTGGGCATCTCCGGCGAGACGGCAACGTTCGGCGGCGAGATCGCGCTCGATACGGCCGGGTCGGGGCGACTGGACCTGTACACGACCGCGTCGACGGTGCTGAATTCACCGGTGCGCGGCCGGCTGATCTTCATCTCGGGCAGCGGCGATCTCGCCTTCGGCAGGATCGAGGCCGGTACGGGTACCGTCTCCATCGCTCGGCCGGGTGCCCAGATCAAGCAGACGCAGAGCGCGGGCAGCGGCGGCGGCATCCAGGCGCAGAGCGTGTCGCTCAACGGGGGGCAGATCGGCAGCAGCGTCAGCGGCGATCTGAACCGGCTCACGCTGCGCGGCGTGACCGATCTCGCGGTGCGCGGCGGCGCGATGAAGTTCAAGCTGACCGACCCGGCGGGCAGTTCCCCTGCCCCGGCGCTGACCCGACTCGACATCGCTCGCACCGACAACACCGCGGTGTTCGACCTCGCCGGGCTGGCGCCGCAGCAGTCGCTGGCTGTCAGCGACTCGGGCACCACGACGAGCGTCGGATTCATCAGCACGGTCACCGCTGATTTCCGCTACAGGGCCGATCAGTCCGGGGTGAACCTGAATGTGTCCGGTCCGCTGCTGAGCGTTAGCGGCGCGACCGTCGACCTGTCCACCGTCGACGGCAACATCGACGTCAATCAGACCCTCACCGCGAGCTTCGTCTACCTGAACGCCGGGGGCTCCGGGGTCGTCCAGCTCAATAACCCGGTGAACGCCTTCGGCACGCTGTCGGTGTCCGGTGCAGGCGTCTTCGGCAGCGGCCCGCTTGTCAATTCCCTCAATACTGTCGCCCTCACCGCCCGCAATGGCGGCAGCATCAAGGAAGCTCCGGCGTCCAGCACGCGTCTGCAGGTCAGTGCGCCGCGGGTCACTCTCGACGGTGGCGAACTCGCCGTGGCGATGGCGGGCACGTCGACCCTCGAGGTGAGGTCGATGCCTGCCTCCGGTGGGCCGCCGATCGATCTGCAGAGCGACACTGCCCTCACCACGGTCGCGCTGCAGATCGGGGCTCCCGGCGTGGCGCGCCCGTTCTCGCTGGTCGCACCCGGGCAGGGCTTCGACATCCAGCTCTCCGGTAACGGCATGGACGTGAGAAACGTGACGTCGACGACTCCGCTGTCGCTGCTGTCGCTGGATGCCGGCGCGATGGCTGACCTGCGGGTGATCGGCACCCGCAGCAGTGCCGGCGCGCCCTCGCAGATCGCCGCCACCGATCTGTCGCTCGCCGGCTACCGCGTGATTCTCGACCACACCGATCCGGACGACGGGGTCAACCGCTGGGTGGTGCTCAAGCAGGCCGGCTATCAGCAGATTTCGGGCATCGACAGCTTCGCGGTGACCGGTCGCGCACAGCTCGAGGCGGGCAGTTACCTCAACTTCGCAGGCCGTACCGGCTCGATCCAGCCCGCTGCTGGCGGGCAGATCGGCATCACTGCACCCAGCGTCTACCTGCAATCGCTCCTCGGAGGCCTGAGCGTGCGCGGCGGCAGCGGTACCGGTGAGAGCGTCAGCGTGAGCGCGTCGGACGCGATGAGCGTCAGTGCCAACGACAACCTGATCATCGCGGCTGGCGGGCCGTCTTCCGGCGTCACTCTCGGCCTGGATGCGAGCGCCACCGGGTCGCAGAAGCTCTCGGCCCGCAACACGGTGCAGATCACCGGCGGCAGCGGTGCCGGCGCACCGGTCGACATCTCGTTCGTGGGCAGCGGGTCCGGTCAGCAGCGCGTGGAAGGCGGCACGATCCTGCTCTCCGGCGGCAGCGGCGCCAACAGCTCGGTCCGCGTCGGTCACCTCGCAGCCGGCGGTGTGCAGCAGATCGGCCGGGCCGACACCAGCCAGGCAGACGGTCTCCCGCTCACCGGCAACATCACCCTGCAGGGCGGGAGCGCGGGCGGGGCCGAGGTCCGGGTCGAGAGCGACAACGCGCGGCAGTGGGTACTGCCCACCGGCACGCTGACCCTGCAGGGAGGCAGTGCCGTCAACACCGGGGTGGCGATCGTGGCTGGCGGCGGTACCGCGCAGGCGATGGTCGATGCACCGCAGGTGATCGGCTACAGCACGGTGTTCGACTGCCTGGGCGCGCTCTGCACCCGGTCCGAGCCGGTCGCGATCACGCTGCGCGGCGGCTCGGCCAGCGGCACGTCCGCGGAGATCTCTACGACCGGCGCACAGCGGCTGCGCGCGACGGGTACCGTGGAGCTGCGCGGCGGCAGCGGCGCGACCAGCTACGCCCTGCTGGAAGGGGCTGCGCAGGACGTGCGCGCCGGCAGTCTGGTGCTGGCTGCGGGCACCGGCCAGAACGCCTTTGCACAGATCGCGGCCGACGGCGGATCGGGCGACACGCCGGTCGGTGCCTCCGCGTTGCAGTACCTGTGGAGCAGCGGTAGCCTGGCGCTGTCCGGCGGGGGCACTGCCGGCGGCAACACCGCCTCGGCCGCCGTGACCTCGGGGTGGACACAGCGCATCGAGGGGGAAGCGGCGACCACGCTCGCCGCCGGCAGCGGACCCGACTCCGACGCGCGTGTTCTGGCTGTCGGCGACCAGCGGCTCGTGCTCGGCAGCACCACGCTCACCGGCGGCAGCGGCGCGCACGCCAATGTCGAGATCGGTTCCTCTCTGGGCCGCCAGGATCTGACGTTCGGTTCACTCGCGCTGACCGGCGGTACTGCTGCGCAGTCCAGTGCGTTGATCGCCGCGGCAACCGGGCAGACGGTCAGCGCCGGAGTGGTGACGCTGACCGGTGGCACCGGCGCGGCAGGCCCGGGCAACGACGCCGGCGCGGGCTTCTACAACACGGGCGGCGACCAGTCGTTGTCCGCCACGTCGTTGAACGTGCGCAGCGGCGCCAACTATGCGCCGGCCGGCATCGTCAACCTCGGCGGCAACCAGTCGGTGATCAGCAGCGGCCTGATCGATGTCAGGACCTCGGCTGGCGCGAACCTCGTCAACGACCCGCTGGTCGGCAACTATCACGCCGGGATCGTGCAACGGGGCAGCGGTACTCAGGAGGTGGGTGGTGGCACGGTGACGCTCGACAACGCGCACAGTGCCGGGGGCGTGGGCATCGTCAACCGCGGCGCGGGGCAGAGCCTGTACGTCCAGGGTCAGCTCGACGTGCTGGCGTCCGGTGGCACGGGCGTGGCCGCGGTCGACAGCAGTGGCGGCGCGCAGACGGTCACCGCCAACGGCGGCATCAGCGTGCTCGCCAGTGCCGGCAGCGGCCGGGCGCAGATCGTCGGCGCCGGCAGCAGCCAGGTGCTGTCGTCGAATGGCGGCGGGTTGCAGGTACGGACGGCCAGCGCCAGCGGCAACGCCAGCATCGAGGCGGCCGGCGTGCAGTCGATCACTGCGCGCAGCATCGAGGTGACGACCCATGCGCTATCGAGCGGTAATGCCGAGGTGACGGCCGGTGGCGCACAGACGCTCACCACGACCAATGGCAGCGCCGCCGGGTTCAGCCTCAAGGTGGCGTCGCTGGGCATGGGCTCGGCAAGGGTCGTGGCTGCCGGCAACCAGCTGATCGCAGCCGACTACCCGTTCATGATGCAGGGCACCGCCGATGGGCGGATCATCATCGGCCACTGGTCTGCTCTCGGTTCCGCGCTCGTGAGCGGCGCCAATCAGGACATCTTCGCGCGCTCGATTCTCATCCGCGGCGGCACCCAGACGTCGGCGACGGCGAGGCTCGACGCGACCGGGACGCAGACGATCAGCATCCTCACGCCGAGCAGCACCATTGCTGCCGGCATCACGGTCGCCGGCGGCGCCGGCGGTTTCGCCTCGCTCGATCCGACGGTGCAGACCATCGTCTCCAACGGTCCGATCCAGGTGCAGGGCGGCAGCGGGCCCGGGACCTACGCGCAGATCGACAGCAGCGGGCCGCAGACGGTGCTGGTGACCGGGCCGGCCACCGCCGACAGCGTGCGGATCGCGGGCGGCGGCGGCGACGGGGCCTACGCCGCGATCACCACGACCCATCCGGACATGGTGCTGGGCACCAGCGGCGGCATCACGCTGACCGGTGGCAGCGGCGCCAATGCGGATGCGGTATTCGGCAACGGCCCGAGCAACGCGGTCGCCTACGCCTGCGGTGCCTTTACCTGCAGCTTTGCCAACCTCACCGGCACCCCGCTGACCAACGCGCTGACCGATGTCGGCGTGGCCAACAACGGCGTGTCGGTACCGCTGTCGGCGCTTGCGCCGGTGGCGCTGGGCGGGCCACCGCCGCCACCGCCACCGCCAGTGGGATCGTCCTCGACCGGGGGCGCCGGCAACCCGCCGTTCGAATTCTCCAGCCTGCTGGTCTCGTTGCGCACACAGGCCGACGGCACGATCGACGTCGAACCGCCGGCCGAGCTGACGCTCTCCCCGGCACTGTCCGCACGGAGGCTGCCGCTGTGTCGCTGAGCCAGGAGGCGGCGCCGTCCGGATCGCGTGCGGCCGGCGCGGGCTTCGGCCCGGGCGCAGCGAAGCGACCTGTGCTGCGCGCCCTCGCCGCATGGTGCGTGCGTCGTGCCGCGTCGGCAGGGGAGTTGCCGCGTGCCGCGGCTGTGGTCCTGCTGCTGGGCGCGGCTGGCCTTGCT
>CANGUQ010000127.1 GCA_947456915.1 Betaproteobacteria bacterium | reverse complement strand
GAGCCGGCCGGCGTCGATGTCGGCGAGCAGTTCCCGCGCGATGCCGCGGACCAGCGGCGATACCTCGGTCACGGGTGCGGGCCTCGCATCGGGTCGGCGCACCGTGCGGCTCAGCGCGCCGAAGCGAACGCCTGCGCCTGCCCCGGCGGCAGTTCGGTGCCGGCGAGCGCAGCCTCTTCACGCAGCGTGTGGATCACGTCACCGGTCACCGGGATGCCGCTGACCGCGCGCAGCGCTGCGGTGCGTGCCTCGGGTTCGCCCGGTATCAGGATCTCGTCGCAGTCGGCTGCGCGTGGCATCGCCTTCGCCCGCTCGATCATTTCGTCCATGCGGTCGCGGTATTGCTGCAGCGGCATGAACAGGTCCGGACGCAGGGCGATGAACAGGTGGCCGACGTTCTGTGGTCCGGAGAAGTCGAAGTACAGACTCTTCACCTCGCCGCCGAAGGCCGCGCCGGTGAGCACGCCGGAAAAGATGTCCATCATGAACGCGATCGCCGAGCCCTTGACGCCGCCGAACGGCAGCAGCACGCCTTCGAATGCTGCCCTGGCATCGGTGGTGGGGCGGCCTTCGGTGTCCAGCGCGAGCCCGAGCGGAATCGGCTCGCCCCTGCTCGCGGCGAGCCGGATCTTGCCGCGTGCGATCACCGTCATCGCCAGATCGAGCACGTAATCGCCGTGCCGGCCGCCCGGGGCGCCGACCGCCAGCGGTGCGGCGCCGTGGAAGTTGGTGCGTCCACCCCATGCGGGCATTGCCGGAGAGGAGTTGGTGAACGCCATCGACACCATGCCCGCGTCGATCGCCTGCATCACGTAGAGCGCTGCCATCCCGTAGTGCGTGCTGCGCCGGATGCCGGCCATGCCGATGCCGCACTGGCGGGCGAGAGCGATCGCCTCGTCCATGGCGCGATGCCCGACGACGAAGCCGATGCCGTCGTCACCGTCGATGGCTGCCACTGCCGCCGCCGGCCGCTCGACCCTGAGCTGCGGGCGCGGGTTGATCGCCTTCGCCCGCAGACGCCTGCAGTAGATCGGGATCCGCGCTACCCCGTGCGAGGCGAGCCCGCGCAGATCAGCGGCCACGAGGTCGCGCGCGACGGTGGTCGCGTCTTCGGGCGGCAGCCCCCGGGCCTCGAACACTGCGCTGCCGAAGGCGACCAGTTCTTCGGGACGATAGTACCGGGTGGCGGCGTCGGTCGCGGGTTCGTTGCCTGGGGCGGTGTTCATCGTGCAGTGCTCGCGGGCGACAGGCCCGCGCGGCGCGCGCAGGCGTCGGGGGCGGTGGACGGGAAGCGGCGATCCGACCGGCGGTCGTGCGGCCACGGCTGCCGCCATCACGGCACGGCCCTGGCATGCGGCAGCGGTCAGCCCGAGTTTGCATTTCAGGCGATACAAATGCAAACTTCGCCGACAACAGGGAGGATTGCGATGACCGACACGACGCGCGGCGCAGCCGCGACCGTGCCTGAGAACCCGCGGCTCGACGCGCTGTTTCCGGGATTCCGGCAGATGCTGCTGCCCACCAGCGATCCGCAGTGCCGGATCAACCTGCGCGTGGGCGGCAGCGGGCCTGCGGTACTGCTGCTGCACGGCAATCCGCTCACGCACGCGACCTGGCATCACATCGCGCCGCGGCTGGCGAATCGCTGCACGGTGGTGTGTGCGGACCTGCGCGGGTACGGTGACAGCGACAAGCCGCGTGGTCTGCCCGATCACACCAACTACTCGTTCCGGCGCATGGCGCAGGATCAGGTGGACGTGATGGCCGCGCTCGGCTTCTCCGAATTCATGGTGGCGGGCCACGACCGTGGCGCGCGCACGGCTCATCGCATGGCACTCGATCACCCGGAGAAGGTGCGCAGGTTCGCCAGCATCGAGATCATCCCGACGCACTGGCAGCTGCAGAAGATGAAGTGGACCTACGCGGCGCACTCGTATCACTGGTTCTTCTTCGCCCAGCCGTACGACTTCCCGGAGAAGCTGCTCGAGGGCAAGGAGGAGTACTACATCCGCCGCAAGTTCGCCAAGCAGGGCGAGGGCAAGTTCAGCGACGTCACCCTCGGCGAATACATCCGCTGCTGCACGCCCGAGCACATCCACGGCATGTCCGAGGACTACCGCGCCACGCTGTCGGTGGACTTCCCCATGGATTGCGCCGACTACGATGCGGGCAAGCGCGTCGATTGCCCGACGCTGATCATGTGGGCGGAGAAGAGCCACACCCAGCGCGAGTTCAGCGCGCAGGAGGCCTGGCCGCACTACGCGACCGACATCCGCGGCTTTCACAAGCTCGCCTGTGCGCACTACCCGATGGAGGAGGCGCCTGAGCAGACGTACGAACTGCTCGCTGCGTTCTTCGACGCCTGAACGCTGCAGCGGGTGGATGCGGCGCACTGCCGCAGGCTGGAGGCGCCGCGGCGGGCGGGGCGCTGGATCACGCACGACGGGACGAGCGCTGCAGCGCACGAGGGAGGAGGAGCCTTGAACGCGATGGATGCATCGCCGCCGATCGCGGCTTGCGGCGACACGCTGCAGCCTGCTGCGGTCGCAACGGGTGCCGGAAGGCTCCGTGCGGCCGCGCGGAGCACGCGCGGCGCCGCAGGGCAGAGGGGTGCAGGGCGCGCACTCGCGCTGAAGGTGCTGCCGGCGCTCGCTGCGGCCGTACTCGCCGTGCCCGGCTCCCCGGCGAGCGCGCAGAGCTACCCGGCACGGTCGGTGCGGCTGATCGTGCCGTTCGCGCCGGGCGCTGCCTCCGACATCACCGGGCGACTGGTCGCGCAGAAGCTCTCCGAGGGCTTTGGCCAGCAGTTCATCGTGGACAATCGCCCCGGCGCCGGGGGCAACATCGGCCACGAGATCGCCGCCCGGGCTCCGGCCGACGGCTACACGCTGGTCCTCGCGAACGAATCGCTCGCGATCAACGCCTCGCTGATGCGCAAGCTCGCCTTCGACACCGCACGCGATTTCGCCGCGGTGAGTCTGGTCACGCTGAACGCGCGGGTATTCGTGGCCGCGGCCGGCGCGCCGTTCGACTCGATCAAGGACTTCCTCGCTGCCGCGCGCGCCCGGCCGGGCACCCTGCGCTACGGATCGTCCGGGGTGGGCACCGGGCCGCATCTTGCAGGTGCACTGCTCGCCAGTCTGGCGAAGCTCGACATGATTCACGTGCCCTACAAGGGCGCCGCGCCAGCGCTCACCGATGTGATGACCGGGCAGATCGAGGTCTTCGCATCGACCATCCTCACCGCGCAGCCGCAGCTGCAGACAGGCAAGCTGAAGGCGCTTGCCGTGACCTCGGCGAAGCGCTCCTCGGCGCTGCCCGGCGTTCCTGCCGTCGCCGAGACCGTGCCCGGCTTCGAGGCGAGTTCGTGGCTGATGCTGCTCGCACCGGCGAGGACCCCGCGCGCGATCGTCACCCGTCTGCAGCAGGAGACGGCACGCTTTCTCGAGCAGGCCGAGGTGCGCAGACGCATCGCTGCCGACGGGGGCGAGCCTGCAGGCTCCAGTCCGGAGCAGGCGAGCGAGCACCTGCGTGCGGAGATCACGCGCTGGGCGAAGGTGATCCGCGAAGCGGGGGTACAGCCGGAGTGAGCACGCGCGGCTGCAGCGCGAGGCGCCGGTCTGCCCGATGCAGGCGGTCCGTGCAACGGACCCGGCAGGACCGCAGCCGCGCGGCGACCCTGACCGACCGGATGGCGAGGGGAGGGAAAGGATGAACGATCTGCGTGTGCTGATCACCGGTGCTGCCGGCGGTATCGGCCGCTGCCTGCATCGGGCACTGAGCGGGCGCTACCGCCTGCTGCGCCTCGCCGACCGGGCCGTCGCGACGTGCCTGCACCCTTCGGAACAGGCCCTCACCGGAGACTTCACCGAAGCGGCCTTTGCCGCTCGGGCGGTCGCGGACATGGACGTGCTCGTGCATCTGGCCGGCATGCCGAAAGAGGCTCCATGGGAGACGATCCTGCCCGACAACATCGTGGCTACCGTGAACGTGTTCGAGGCCGCGCGTGCCGCCGGCGTGCAGCGCATCGTGTTCGCCAGCTCGAACCATGCGATCGGCTTTCGCGCCGTGGAGGAGACCGTGGGCATCGGCGAACCGGTGCGGCCGGATTCGCGCTACGGGGTGTCCAAGGTGTTCGGCGAGGCCCTCGCACGCATGTACGCGGACAAGTACGGCATCGATGCCGCCTGGCTGCGTATCGGTTCGTTTCGCGAGCGGCCCGAGGATGCGCGCCAGCTCGCTACCTGGATATCCCACCGCGACATGGCAGCGCTCGCGCGCTGCGCGATCGAGGCCCCGCCGTACGGCTTCGCGGTCGTCTACGGCGTCTCGGCCAACCGGCGCGCGCGCTGGACCAGCCCCGACGCGGCGCGCCTGGGCTACGCTCCACAGGATGACGCCGAGGAGTACGCTGGCGAACTCGAGATGCTGCGGCCGGCGCCGCGGGATCCGGCGGCACGCTTTCACGGTGGCGCGTACTGCGCGATGGAGTACGCGCGTCGCGACGACTGAGCGCGAGCGCAGCAGTCACGGACGAACGAGGCGGCAGATCCGCCCGCGGAGAATGACTACGATGAGACGCAGGCAGCGAGCGGCAACGGGCACGGGCGCGTGCAACGGCAGGTCGGCCCTGGCCGGAGAGCGGCAATGACGCGCGAGCGACGCGGCTCCCGCCGCATGGGCAACCCGCCGGTCGGTGCGCTCCGGCCGCTGGCGGCGGTTCTGCTGCGCGCGCGGTCTGCAGCCCTGAGCGGGCTGCTCGTGCTGGCGGTTGCGCCAGTTGCAGGACTGCTGCACGCGCAGGCGCCTGGCACGTCCTTCCCCACGCAGCCGATCCGCTTGATCGTCGCGTTTCCCGCTGGCGGCGGTACCGATCTCACCGCGCGGCTGCTGGCCGATCACATGCGCCAGACGCTGGGCACGCCGTTCGTGGTGGAGAATCGCGCCGGGGCGAGCGGCATGATCGGCACCGGCGCGGTGGCCAAGGCGAAGCCCGACGGCTACACGCTGCTCGCCAACTCGGGCGAGGTCGCCTCCAATCCGCACCTGTACAAGTCGATGCCCTACGACTGGGACACCGATCTGACGCCGGTGACGCTGATGGTGCGCGTGCCCAACGTGCTGGCGGTGCACCCCGACGTGCCGGCGAAGACGGTCGCCGAGCTGGTGGCGTGGGCGAAGGGCCAGAAGGGCAAGCTCACGTTCTCGTCCTCTGGCATCGGCAATCCGCAGCAGCTCACCGGCGAGCTGTTCAACCGCATGGCGGGCGTGCAGATCACCCACGTACCCTACAAGGGCGCCGCCCCGCAGATCGCCGACGTGGTCGGCGGTCACATCACGATGACCTTCGTGTCGATCGGCGCCGCGCTGCCGTTCATCGAGAGCGGACGGCTGCGTGCGCTGGGCGTCACCTCGCTCACCCGGGTGTCGGCGCTGCCCGGCGTGCCGCCGATTGCGGAGACGCCCGGACTCGCGGGCTTCGAGCTGGTGAACTTCTTCGGCATGTTCGGCCCTGCCGGACTCCCGCCGGCGATCCTCAAGACGCTCAATGCCGCTGCCACGCAGGCGCTGAAGAGTCCGGAGATCGCGCAGAAGCTGCGCGAGTCGGGCTTCGAGCCCTCGCCGGGAACGCCCGAGCAGTTTCGCGAGTTCGTGCGCCGCGAGTCGGCGCGCGCCGGCAGGATCATCGCCGAGGCCGGGATCAAGGCCGAGCAGTGAGCGCGCGCGCGGCGTGCCGGCTCCCGGCAGCATCCCGGCCGGGGCGGGCAGCGGGCGGTGAAGCCGGCACGCGTCTGCGGCGGGCGGTTTCCATCCATTCGATCAGGAGCAGCGCATGAACATCGTGGTGATGCCCGGTGACGACATCGGCCCGGAGATCGTCGAGGCCGCGATGCAGCTCGTGCACGCGGCGAATGCCCGCTTCAGGCTGGGGCTGACCTTCGACACGGTCGACGTCGGCATGCCCAGCTTTCACAAGGTCGGCTCGACGCTCACCGAAGAGGCGATCGCGAAGGCGCAGGCCGCCGACGGGGTGATCCTCGGCCCGTGCGGGATGACGCTCTATCCCCCGCGCGAGCAGGGGGGCATCAACGTGCCGGGCACGATCAGGAAGCGGTTCGAGCTGTACGCCAACCTGCGTCCCGCGCGTTCGCGCCCGGGCATTCCGCTCGCGCGCGAAGGGCTGGACGTGCTGATCGTGCGGGAGAACACCGAGGGCTTCTACGCCGATCGCAACATGTTCATGGGCATCGGCGAGTTCATGCCCACCGCCGATGTCGCACTGTCGGTGCGCAAGATCACGCGCGTGGCCTCGCGGCGTATCGCGAGGGTTGCCTTCGACTACGCGCAGCGGCGTCGCCGCAACGTCACCGCGGTGGGCAAGCAGCACGTGCTGCAGATGACCGACGGGCTGTTCATGCAGGAGGTCTACGCTGCCGCGCAGGCCAATCCCGACGTGGCGTTTCGCGAGATGGACGTCGATGCGATGGCGGCCGACATCTACACCCGGCCCGAGCGCTTCGACGTGATCGTGATCACCAACAGTTTCGGCGACGTGCTGTCGAACGAGACGGCAGCGCTGTCGGGCGGGCTCGGTCTGGCCGGGGCGCTGAATGCGGGTGACACCCATGCCGTGGCGAACGCGGGTCACGGTTCGGCACCGGACATTGCGGGCAAGGGCATCGCCAATCCGTCGGCGATGATGCTGTCCTCGGCGATGCTGCTCGAGTGGCTGGGCGCGCGGCACGGTCGCGCTGCGCTCGCCGAGGCCAGCCGCGCGATGCACGCTGCGGTGGACGTCGCACTCGCCGACGAGGGCGCGCGCACCGCCGATCTGGGCGGTCGCGGCAACACCCGGCTGTTCGCCGAGCGTGTGGTGGCGGCGCTCTGAGCCGCGGCCGGCCGCGCGCACCGCGACGCAAGGCCACGATGGCCGCACTGCTTGGCTGCATCGCCGACGACTTCACCGGCGCCACCGATCTCGCCAGCACGCTGGTCAGGCAGGGCATGCGCACGGTGGTGCTGCTCGGCGGGCCCGCTGCGGACGCGGCGACACCCGACGCCGATGCGCTGGTGATCGCCCTCAAGTCGCGTTCGATTCCGGCGGGAGAAGCGGTCGCGCAGTCGCTCGCCGCGCTCGCCTGGCTGCGCACCGCCGGCTGCACGCAGTTCTTCTTCAAGTACTGCTCGACCTTCGATTCGACCGACGCCGGGAATATCGGTCCGGTGATCGAAGCACTGCTCGCCGAGCTCGACGAGACGTTTACCATCGCCTGTCCGGCGTTCCCGGCCAATGCGCGTACCGTCTATCGCGGGCACCTGTTCGTCGGCGACGTGCTGCTGTCCGCGTCGAGCCTGCGCGACCACCCGCTCACGCCGATGACCGACGCGGTGCTGCCGCGCGTGCTGGCACGCCAGATGCGCGGTCGCGTCGGACTGATCGGCTATGAGACGGTCGAGCGCGGTGTGCAGGCGGTGCGTGCGGCGATCGACGCCGAGCGCACGGCGGGTACACGCGTGGCGATCGCCGACGCACTGAACGAGGCGCACCTGCTGGCGCTCGGCGCCGCCTGTGCCGACCTGAGGCTGGTCACGGGCGCCTCCGGGCTGGCCGCGGGGCTGCCCGCGAACTTCCGCTCGCGCGGGTGCCTGCGCGCGCAGGACAGCGCCACGCTGCCGATGGTAGGCGGCCTGAGCGCGGTGCTCGCCGGCAGCTGTTCTGCGGCCACCCGCGAGCAGGTGGCGCGCATGCGCAGCTGGGCGCCGTCCTTCGAGCTCACGCCTGCGCAACTCGCCGACCCGCAGCGCGCAGTTGCGGATGTGCTCGACTGGGCCCGAACGCGGCTGGCGGACGGTCCGGTTCTCGTGTACTCCAGCGCCGAGCCCCGGCAGGTCGCGCACGCGCGCGCGCTGCTGGGCGTCGATACCGGTGCAATCATCGAGCGCGCGCTGGCTGCGATCGCGGTCGGGCTGGTCGCCGCCGGTGTGCGCAGGCTGGTCGTTGCCGGCGGCGAGACCTCGGGCGCGGTCGTCGGTGCTCTGGGGCTGTCGGCGCTGCGCATCGGCGCCGAGATCGATCCGGGCGTGCCGTGGACCGCGAGCGAGGGCGGTGTGCCGCTGCTGCTCGCGCTCAAGTCGGGAAACTTCGGAGGGGCGGACTTCTTTCGCGCAGCGCTCGAGCGCGCGCGCTGAGCCGGCGCCGAGGGTCGCGGCGATGGAACTGCTCGCGCGCCCGGTGTGCCGGGCCGCCGCTGCGAGGCGCGCGGAGCAACAGGCGATCATCGGGCCTCGGGTCCAACGAGCAACGGAGTCGTGATGGCGACTGAAGATCAATTGCGCGAACAGATCGTCCTGCTGGGACGCTCCCTGTACGACCGCGGACTCGCACACGGCTCGGCGGGCAACATCAGCGTCAGGCTCGCCGACGGCTGGCTGATGTCGCCGACCAGTTCGTGCCTCGGGCGGCTCGACCCCGCGCGACTGTCGCGTCTGGACGCGAACGGGCGGCTGCTCGCCGGCGATGCGCCGTCGAAGGAGACATTCCTGCATCAGGCGATGTACGGGCAGCGCGCCGACTGCGGTGCAGTGGTGCACCTGCACAGCGTGCATGCGGTGGCGGTGTCCTGCCTGGACGGACTCGACGCGGCCAACGTGTTCGCGCCGATCACGGCCTACGCGGTGATGCAGGTCGGGCGGCTCGCGCTGGTGCCGTACTACCCGCCGGGCGATCTCGCGCTTGCCGATGCGGTACGGGCAGTGGCAGCGAGGCATCACAGCGTGCTGCTCGCCAACCACGGCCCGGTGGTGGCGGGGACCTCGCTCGACGCTGCGGTCAACGCGATCGAGGAGCTGGAGCAGACCGCCCGGCTGACGCTGCTGCTGCACGGCCATCGCACGCGGCCGCTCACCGCAGCGCAGGTGGCCGAACTGGAGCGCAGGTTTCCCGGCTGAGCCGCGGCAGTGGCGAGGGTGCGCGCGTTGCCGGCGTGCCGGGTGCCGCCGCGCTGCCGCCGTACGCCGAGGTCTTCCCCGCACCGCGCCGCATCGGCACAATAGGCGGCAACAAGAAAGCGGATCCGGGGTGACAGCCCCGGACGGAGGAGATGGGCGTGCGCGGTGAACGGCGAAGTGACGTGCGGGCAGGCGTGCCCGATCGTGCGTGCGGGCATGGGCGCGGCGCGCCGTTGCCGGCGGGAGGCGTCTGGCGACGGGCTGCGGTCGTGGCGGTGATTGCGCTCGTCACCGGCGCGCCGGTGCTGGCGCAGGGGCCG
>CANGUQ010000126.1 GCA_947456915.1 Betaproteobacteria bacterium | reverse complement strand
GCGACGCTGGTTACGGCGTACCTCGGCTATTCGCTCGCCATCGTCGCCTATCAGGCCTGGGGGTCGGAGCTGGCGATGGACGACGCTGGTCGTACGCAGGTGACCGCCACCCGCGAGGGTGCGGGGCTGATCGGCGTGCTGATCGGCGCGGTGCTGCCGCAACTGCTGGGCATGGGGGCGCTGGTGGCGGCGTTTCTTGCGCTGCTCGTGGTGGCGGTGGTGCTGCTCGCGGCAAAGGCGCCCAGGCCGCAGCGCCCGGCGGCAGCAGCGGCAGGGCAGGCGCCTGCCGCCGGCAACCCGTTCGCGAGCTTCGTCGTGCCGCTGGCGAGTGCGCGCTTTCGCTGGCTGTTGCTGGTGTTCGCGCTGAACGCGATCGCCCCGTCGATCACTGCCACGGTGTTCCAGTTCTTCGTTGCCGACCGGCTCGGGCTGAGCGACTACACGGCCGCGTTCCTCGCCCTGTACTTCGTCGCCGGGGCGGCGAGCATGCCGCTGTGGATCCGCCTCGCCGGTCGCTACAGCCTGCACGTGGTGTGGCTGATCGGCATGGTGGCGGCGGTGGCCGCATTCATCTGGGCCTACTGGCTCGGTGCCGGCGCGCTGTGGGGCTTTGCCGCGATCTGCGTGCTCTCGGGCCTTGCCTTCGGAGCCGATCTGGCGCTGCCACCAGCGCTGCTCGCGCGGGTGATCGAGGCCAACGCCCACGGCGGTCTGCGCGAGGGGGCGTACTTCGGCCTGTGGAATTTCGTCAACAAGTTCACGCTGGCGGTGGCCGGCGGCGTGGCCTTGCCGCTGCTCGAGGCAATGGGCTATCTGCGCGGCTCGCAGGATCCGCAGGCGCTCTCGGCACTGGCATTCACCTACGCCGTGGTGCCGTGCGCGCTGAAGCTCATCGCGGCAGCACTGTTGTGGTCGGCCTGGCGGCGACAGCGGTTCTGAGCGGGTGCGACACGCACGGCCCGTGCGCGGCAACGCATCCGGCAGCATTCATGCAAGGAGAACGGTGATGATGATCAGGCAATGGCTGAACACCGCAGGCGTACTGCTGGCGGCGATGGCGACGGCGTTCGCGCTGGGCGGCTGCGCCGGCGTCGACCCGCAGGCCTATGCAACCGAGAAGCCGCAGCTCGATCTGCAGCGCTACTTCAACGGCACGCTCGTCGGCCACGGCATGTTCCAGAGCCGCGGCGGCAAGGTCGAGCGCCGGTTCGTGGTGACCATCGACGCGCAGTGGAAGGGCAACGTCGGCGTGCTGGACGAGCGCTTCGAGTGGTCCGACGGCGAGAAACAGCGCCGGGTGTGGACGATCACCAAGGTCGACGCCAACACCTACACCGGCACCGCCGACGACGTGGTCGGCACGGCGCAGGGCAAGGCGTACGGCAACGCGCTCTACTGGACATACACGCTGGCGCTGCCGGTGCAAGGGCGCACCTGGCACGTGCAGTTCGACGACTGGATGTATCTGATCGACGATCAGGTCATGCTCAACACCGCGGTGATGAGCAAGTGGGGCATCCGGCTGGGGCAGGTCACGCTGAGCTTCACGCGCAAGTAGGGGCGACGATGACCGCGTGCACGATCCGCGACTGCCCGCACATCCACGGCGTGTCGGGGCGATGAGCGTCGGGGGAGCGCTGCGCACTGCGCCAGCCGCGGCGCTGCTGCCCGGCTTCGCCGGCACGCTGCCGTTTCTCGCGCTGGCGGCCGTCCTGCCGTGGGTCGGCGGCGGGCAGCGCGCATGGGTCGAGCTCGCGCTGATCGGCTACGGCGCGGTCATTCTCACCTTCGTCGGCGCGCTGCACTGGGGGCTCGCGCTCGCTGCGACGATGTACCTTTCCTCCGCGCCCGCGGTCGTCCGCTTCGGCTTTCTCTGGTCGGTCGTCCCCGCGCTGTGGGCGTGGCTCGCGCTGCTGGTCCCGCTGCTGCCGGCGCTGGTGATGCTCGCCGCCGGGTTCGTCGTGCAGTTCGCGGTCGACCGCCGGATAGCCGGCGAACTGACCTTGCCCGCGTGGTACCTTCCGCTGCGCCTGTCGCTGACCTCGATCGTCATGCTCGCTCTGCTGGCCGCTGCGGCGGCCGTCGCAGCCGCGATCTGATCCGTGCGCCGACTTCACCGGATGACGCTCGCATGCTGAACACACCGATCAGGCAGTGGAAGGGCAAGCGCGTGTGGCTGATCGGCGCGAGCAGCGGCATCGGGCTCGCGCTCGCGCAGGCGCTGATCGCGCGCGGAGCGCGCGTCGCCGTTTCCGCCCGCAACGGCGAGGCACTGTACCGCCTCGCTGCGAGCACCAAGCCGGCGAATGTGCTGCCGCTGCCGCTGGATGCGACGAGCCGGGACGAACTGCAGGCGGCCTTCGCGCAGATGCTCGACGCCTGGGGAGGGATCGACGTCGCGCTGCTGCTGCAGGGCACCCACGCGCCGATGCGGGCGTGGACGCTCGACGCGGATGTTGCCCGAGGCCTGGTCGAGACGAACCTCGTTTCGGTGCTCGAGTCGCTCGCGGTGATCGTGCCGCGGCTGCTCGAGCAGCAGCAGGGGGCAGTGGCGATCTGCTCGTCGGTTGCCGGCTATCGCGGGTTGCCGACTGCGCTGGTGTACGGCGCGACCAAGGCCGCGCTGATCAATCTCGCGGAGTCGCTGTACATCGATCTCGCGCCGCGCGGCATCGGCGTGTGGGTGGTGAATCCAGGCTTCGTCAAGACCCCGCTCACCGATCGCAACGAGTTCCGCATGCCGGCCCTGATCAGTGCTGAGGAGGCAGCCGGACACATTCTCGACGGGTTCGCCAGCGGCTGCTTCGAGATCCACTTCCCGAAACGCTTCACCCGCTGGCTCAAGCTGTTCCGGTTTCTGCCTTTCGGTCTCTACGTCCGGCTGATTCGCCGGGCAACCGGACTGTAGCGTGGACAGCCGCGCTGCGCTCCACCGGCTGGAGACTGCATTCTCCACGCTGCGTCCGGACACCGTAGGCGTGATCCGCGAGCTGTACGCCGACCACGCGTGGTTCAAGGATCCGTTCAACGAGGTGCACGACAGCGCGGCGATCGAACGCATCTTCGCGCACATGTTCGAGCAGCTGGTCGAGCCGCGGTTCGTGATCGTCGAGCGCACGCTCGAAGGACGCGACGCCTGGCTCGCGTGGAACCTCGACTACCGGGTGCGTGCCGCCGGCCCGCAGCGGCGCATCCACGGCGCATCGCATCTCGTGTTCGGCGAGGACGGACGTGTGCTGCGGCACCGCGATTACTGGGACACCGCCGAGGAGCTCTACGAGTCGGTGCCGCTGCTCGGGTCCGTACTGAGGATGATCAAGTCGCGCCTTCGCGCCAGCTGAGCTGCGGTCGGGCGCGGGCGGCTGCCCATCGTGGCCCGACTGAAGACACTGCGCGGCGCGCCGGCGCCCTGTTGCACGACCGGCTACTTGCCGGTGGCGCTCGCGTCGGCTGGCGGCTGCGGCACGGGCGCCGACTTCACGATCTCGAACACCCGCACCACGCGCGACACGCCGCTGGTCGTGCGGGCCACCTCGGCTGCCTGGTCGGCTTCCTGCGTGGTGACGATCCCCATCAGGAACACCACGCTGGCCTCGGTATAGACCTTCACGTGATTGGCGCCCACCTGCGGGGTCTTGCCGCGCGCCTGATTGTCGACGAGGCGCGCCTTGACGCGACCGGTGATGAAGCTGTCGCTGCTGCGCACGGAGAGCGAAGTCGGCGCGGCGATCTGCATCTCGTTCTGCACGTGGCGCACGCCCGGAAGGGCGCGCACCACCTTGTCGATGTCGGCACGCACCGCCTCGGTGCTCGCCTGCCCGGCGATCAGCACGACCCGGTTGAACGACACGACGTTGACGTGCGCCACCTTGCCGAACTGCGCGAGCTGGTTGCTCAGCTGCAGCTCGATGTTCTGGTCATCGAGCACCGTGCCGGTGCTGCGCCGGTCGTCGGCGATCAGCACGCCGGTGGCCACGCCGCCCACGAACAGCGGCAGACAGCCAGGCAGCAGGGTGCTCACGAGCAGCGCCGCAGCCACTGCGGCAGATCTTCGGTTCATCGCGACTCCCGGGGAAACATCTGCTGATCGATCAGGTCGCACAGGCAGTGCAGTGCGAGGATGTGGACTTCCTGCACGTGCGCCGTGCTCGCATGCGGCACGCGCAGCTCGACGTCGTTCGCCTTCAGCGCGCGGGCGATCGCGCCGCCGTCGCGCCCGGTCAGCGCGACGGTGCGCATGCCCAGTTCCTGCGCGCAGCCGATCGCAGCCAGCACGTTGGGCGAGTTGCCGGAAGTGGAGATCGCGAGCAGCACGTCGCCCGCGCGCCCGAGCGCCTGCACCTGCTTGGCGAAGATCAGCCGGTAGTCGTAGTCGTTGGCGATCGCGGTGAGCGTCGAGCTGTCGGTGGTCAGCGCGATGCCCGCGAGAGGCGGACGCTCGGTCTCGAAGCGGTTGAGCAGTTCGGCGGCGAAGTGCTGCGCGTCGGCAGCCGAGCCGCCGTTGCCGCAGGCGAGCACCCGCCCGCCGGTCCTCAGTGCCTGCGCGATGGCTGTGGCGCTCGCCACGATCGGTCCGGCGAGCTGCTGCGCACACGCCTGCTTGAGGCGCACGCTCTCCTCGAAGCGCTGGTGGACGCTCTGCAGCAGCTTCGCGCTGGCGAGAGGGTCGTGCGCGCCCGGGGCGGTGTCTGCGGCTGTGCTGACAGGGATGTTCACGGGATCAGTCATTCTTCATTCTACGATGTCGCTCCGCGCAGCGTATCGGCCGCGTGGCAGCGTGCGCATCGCGCCTGTCTGCAGCCACACGCAGGCGCCCGCAGCCGCGCCGGCTCGGGCCGCAGGCGGCATGGCGCAGCGCTCATCCATCCAGCCCGAACGCGTTGCGTATCCACTCGAGCTCCCCGCCTTCCAGCAGGACTGCGTCGAAGCGGCAGTTCATCTCGGTGCAGCGCATCACCTGACAGTAGAGCTGGGCGGCGCGGATCAGGCGCGCCTGCTTGGCCGGAGAGATGCTCGCACGCGCGCCGCCGAAGGCGGCGCTGGCACGCTGGCGTACCTCGACGAACACCAGCGTTTCGGCGCCCGCGCCGTGCTCGCGTGCGACTATATCCAGTTCGCCCGCCTTGCAGCGCCAGTTGCGTGCGACGATGCGCAGCCCGGCCGCCTCCAGATGCGTGCAAGCGCGCTGCTCGGCGGCTGCGCCCGCGCGCTGGTGCCGGGTCTGCGCCATCTGCCGGTACCCGCTACTTGCGCTCGATCCCGATCACCAGCTGCCCCTGGCGGATCTGCGCGCCGAGCAGTTCGCGCGAGATCAGCTGGCCACGCTCGACGGTGAGCCGTCCTGTCACCCCGTCGAGCAGTGTGCCCGGTCCGAGGCCGCGCTCGAGGGCGAGTTCGGCGAGCCGGAACGCATCGATCCCCAGCGCGTACAGGCGCTCGTTTTCCGGCGCGAGCGGCGGTTGCGGGCGCGCGTAGATCATCACCGCCGGGTGATCCGGCTCGAGCAGCCACGGCATGTCGAGCAGGCGGGTGCCGTTCAGGTCGAAGTTGGCCGCCGGATCGACCGCTCCGGACCACAGCTGCGAGGTCGCGTAGGCCGGCCACTGGGTATCGATGAACGGTCGAACGGCGCGCGCCGTGGGCAGATCGGCAGCGAGGAACACGACGTCCGCATTCGCCCCCTGGGTGGCCGCGCGCAGCTTGTTCAGCGCCGCCGGGTCGGTGCTTGCTGCGTGGATGGCCACGACGGCGCCGCCAGCAGCGGCGAATGCCTCGACAAACGCCTGCTGCAGCCGCCGTGACAGCGCGTTGGCCTGGGTCAGCACCAGGGCACGCCGATGCCCGTCGCGGGCAGCGAGGCGTGCGACCTGCTGCGCCTCCACCTCTGCCGGCAGTCCGAACAGGAGCAGGTTCTGCGCGATGCGCGGATTGCCCTCGGCGACGTTGAGCGCGATCGTCGGCACGTTGACCGGCGAGCTCTGCGCCAGTGCGCTCGCGAGTGCGCCGACCTGATCGCGGGTGAGCGGGCCGATGATCGCCCGCGCGCCGGCTGCGAGCGCCTGGTTGTAGGCGCCGATGATGTCGTTGGGCTGATCGCCGACGTTGATGAAGCGCAGTTCGATCTGCGACCTGGCGGGCGACTGCGTCCATGCGGCCGTCAGCCCGTTGCGCACGTTGATCGCCGCCCGTCCGAACGTCGTCGACTCCAGCGGCAGCAGCGCGACGACCAGCCGGGTGTCGGGCGTGCGCGCGGGCTGTGCCGCGGCGAGCGCCGTCGGGACCAGCGACGCCAGCACGAACAACAGTGCCTGCATCCGCCGGTTCCGCACGACGTGCGCCGACACGCGGTGCGCGGCAGCCCGCGCGCGGGCGAGACGGGCTCCGACCCGTGCCGCGAACGATGGGATACTCGGTTGCGCGCGACTGGCGGCAGCCTGCACAGGTACAGCGCGTTGCGGCACGGGATACGCCATCGGGCGGGGGACGCGATGCAACCGGTCACGGAGAGCGGCGCATTATATGTGGTGGCCACACCGATCGGGAACATCGGTGATCTCTCTGCGCGTGCCCGCGCCGTGCTGGAAAATGTCGACTGGATTGCCGCCGAGGACACGCGCGTCACGCGCCGGCTGTTCGCCGCAGCGCAGGCGCCCGCGCCCCGCGCACGCCTGCTCGCGCTGCATGCACACAACGAGAGCGCGCAGGCGACGCGCGTGACGGCGCTGCTTGCGGCCGGTGCATCGGTCGCGCTGGTCAGCGACGCCGGCACCCCGGCAATCAGCGATCCGGGGGCCGAACTGGTGCGCGCGGTGCGGGCTGGGGGCCACCCTGTCTACGCGGTGCCCGGGCCGAATGCGGCGATCGCCGCGCTGTCGGTGAGTGGCATCGATTGCTCGACGTTCACCTTCGCCGGTTTCCTGCCCGCTGCCCGCGGGGCACGCCGCAGCGCGATCGAGGCGCTGCGTCATGCGCCCGGGGCGCTGGTGCTGCACGAGGCGCCGCACCGGGTCGTCGAGTGCTGCGTCGATCTGTGCGACGTGCTCGGCGGCGAGCGCCGGCTGTTCGTCGCGCGTGAACTCACCAAGCTGTTCGAGTCGCAGCACGCGTGCCGGCTGGCCGAGGCGGCCGCATGGCTGGAAGCCGATGCAGATCGTCGGCGCGGCGAGTTCGTGCTGATCGTCGAGGCTTCGGCGCAGCCCGCCTCCCCGGCGCAGATCGGCGTCGAGCGCGTGCTGGCCGAACTGCTGCCGGTGCTGCCGGCGAGCCGCGCTGCGCAGGTGGCCTCCCGCCTGACCGGCGTGACGCGTGAGGAGGCCTACCGGCTCGCGCTGGCGATGCAGGGGCGCTGAGCGCGCGGCGCGGACCGTCGCGAGCGGTGCCGGCTGCAGTGCCGCAGCCGGCATCCGGTACTGCTGCCGGGACAACCGGGCGTAACCTGCGCTAATGTGAGCGCGGCGCGTCATGGCGAGAGCCGGACGGCGCCGGCCATGGAGGGAGCACGACATGAACGACTCGACCGCCGCAGCGGCCGCGCCTGCCGCTGCAACACCCGTCGATCGGCTGACGCTGATCCGGCCCGACGACTGGCATCTGCACCTGCGCGACGGCCCCCATCTGTCCGCGGTGCTGCCCGATACCGTACGCCGCTTCGCGCGCGCGATCGTGATGCCCAATCTCAAGCCGCCGGTGACCACGACCGAGCAGGCGCTTGCCTATCGAGCGCGCATCCTCGCGGCGCTGCCTGCCGGCATGTCGTTCACGCCGCTGATGACGCTGTATCTGACCGACCGCACCACCCCCGAAGAGATAGAGCGCGCCGTGGCCTCCGGCGTGGTTCATGGCGTCAAGTACTACCCGGCGGGCGCGACCACCAATTCGGACTCCGGGGTCACGGCGGTCGAGCGTGCGCTGCCGGCCCTGGAGGCAATGCAGCGGCTGGGCCTGCCGCTGCTGGTACACGGCGAGGTGACCGATCCGCAGGTCGACGTGTTCGATCGCGAAGCCGCGTTCATCGAGCGTGTGCTGGCGCCGCTGGTTCGTTCGCTGCCGGCGCTGCGCGTCGTGATGGAGCACATCACCACCCGCGACGCGGTCGCCTTCGTCGGTTCGGCCGGCCCGCAGGTTGCGGCGACGATCACTGCCCACCATCTGCTGATGAACCGCAACGCGATCTTCGCCGGCGGCATCCGCCCGCACGTCTACTGCCTGCCCGTGCTCAAGCGCGAGGTGCACCGGCAGGCGCTGCTCGCGGCCGCCACTGGCGGCAATCGCAAGTTCTTCCTGGGCACCGACAGCGCGCCGCATGCGAGACACACGAAGGAGGCCGACTGCGGCTGCGCCGGCTGCTACACCGCGCATGCCGCGCTCGAACTGTATGCGGAAGCGTTCGACGAGGCGGGGGCGCTGCACCGTCTGGAGGGCTTCGCCAGCCATCACGGCGCGGACTTCTATCGCCTGCCGCGCAACACGGAGACCGTCACCCTGGTGCGCGAGGCGTGGAGCGCGCCGCGCGAGATCGCCTACGGCAGCGACACGCTGGTGCCGTTGCGCGCGGGCGAGCCCGTGCAGTGGCGCCTCGCCTGATGCGCTGCGGCGCGCGGCGTGCACGGCTGGGTGCGCAGCGCCCGAACTGCTAGACTGCGTATGCGTGAAGCCGGCCAGGCAGTCGCCGTGCCGCAGTTGCGGCATGGAGGAAAGTCCGGGCTCCGCAGAGCAGGATGCCGGCTAACGGCCGGGCGCAGCAAGCGATGGCTCGCGCCATCGCCCAAGGCGACGGAAAGTGCCACAGAGAACAGACCGCCGATGGCCGCAAGGCACAGGCAAGGGTGAAACGGTGCGGTAAGAGCGCACCGCGGACGCGGTAACGCGGACGGCACGGCAAACCCCATCCGGAGCAAGACCAAATAGGGGGGCATTGGCGCTGCTCGCGTCGCCCCCGGGTAGGTCGCTAGAGCCTGCGGGCAACCGCCGGCCCAGAGGAATGACTGTCCGCGACAGAACCCGGCTTATCGGCTGACTTCACGCACCCCGCGACCACGCCTGCGGCCCCGGTAGCCGCCCGCGCGTCCCGAGCAACACGCCCGAACTTAAGGTAACACCTTCAGTTCGCGCGGTAGTTCGCTCATTTCATTTGAGTTATTTGTTTCGGACCTGCCTGCACAATCTGCGATAAGTACTTGTTCGCAGACGAGAAAATGCATTTTCGCCGTTGACCGACCGGAAATTTGCGGTTAACGTGTGGATATGTGGTGAGAAGTGGTGTTTTCTGGAAACTTGCAGCGTTTTCAGGAGGCGTCCGGTCGCGGGGAGGCG
>CANGUQ010000125.1 GCA_947456915.1 Betaproteobacteria bacterium | reverse complement strand
TGCTGTTCGCCGAGTGCAACCTGAGCCAGGTGCGTACGATGCTGCGCGCGTTCGTCGCGCAGCGTGCGCAGTGGTGGGCGGCGATGCGCGGGGAGTCCGATCCGGTGCAGCGCGCGCTCGATCGTCTGCGGGCCGACCTGCCGCCGCCACTGCGCGAGCGGCCTCAGCTCGATGTCCAGGCGGTTGCGCGCGCCGATGCTGCGCTGCGTGCCGATCTCGACGCCTTTCGCGATCTGCTGAGGCGGGACGGCATCAACCAGACCGAGCGGCAGCGCGCCGCTGGCATCGACGCCGCCGATTTGCTGCCGCTCGCCGCCGACTGGTTCGACGCGGTCTGCCAGTGCATGCTGAAGGACGATGGCGAGCCCTACAAGTACAAGCCCACCAAGGCGCGCCGCCAGTGCATCGGAGAGGCGGGCGAAGCGCGGTTGCTCGCGGCCTGCGAACGCATCGTGCAGGTGCTCCAGCAGTACCGCATGCTGGTCACCGAGCAGCGCGTTTTCCACTTCAATGCAGCCGCGTTCACCTGCGCCGTCGCGCTGCTGCAGGAGCTGGAGCGGGTGAAGGATCGCCGCGAGACGATGGACTTCGCCGATCTCGAGCAGCAGGCCTGCCTTCTGCTCGCTGATGGCGAGGACGCAGCGGGTCTGCACGCGCGACTGGACGCGCGCTACCGGCACCTGCTGCTCGACGAGTTCCAGGACACCAATCCGCTGCAGTGGCTTGCGGTTCGCGCCTGGCTGGACGCGGCACAGGCGGCCGGGTCCACGCCCACGGTATTCCTGGTCGGCGATCCGAAGCAGGCGATCTACCGCTTTCGCGGCGCCGAGGCGCGACTGTTCGATGTCGCCCGCGCGTTCCTCCAGGAGCACTACGGGGCACAGCTGCTCGAGCAGGATCAGTCGCGACGGTGTGCGCAGCCGGTGATCGACGTGGTGAACGCGGTCTTCAGCGGCGATCCGGCGTACCCGGGCTTTCGCGAGCACCGCGCGTTCGATCGCAAGCGGTGCGGGCGGGTCGAGCTGCTGCCGATTGCAGCCGCTGCACCGGATGCAGCGCGTGACCCGGCTGCCGCGCCGCCCTGGCGCAACCCGCTCGACGCGGCGCGCTTCGAGGAGGAAGACCGGCGTGCGAGCGACGAGGCGGCGCAGCTGGTTGCCGGGCTGCGCCGCATGCGCGAGCACTGCATCGAGGAGGAGGGCGAACTGCGTCCGGTGCGCTGGAGCGACATCCTGCTGCTCGTGCGCACCCGCTCCAAGCTCGAGGTCTACGAGCGCGCGCTGCGCGATGCCGGCATCCCGTTCCTCGGGTCTCGCCAGGGCGGACTGCTGTCGACGCTGGAGGTACGCGACCTGCTGGCGCTGCTGCGGGTGCTGGCCGCGCCGCAGCAGGATCTGGCGCTGGCGCAGGTGCTGCGATCACCGCTGTTCTCGCTGTCCGATGGCGATCTGGTTGCGATCGCCGCAGCCTCCGGGGGTGCCGCTCCGGAGGCCGCTGGCGTGACAGCCGGCGGTGAGGATCCGCTGAGCCTGGGCTGGTACGGCCGGCTGCAGCGGCACGCCGCCGGCACGGGGGCGAGCGCGGCGGTGCGTCGTGCAGCCGGGCTGCTTGCCCGCTGGTTCGATCTGGCAGCGACCCGGCCGGTGCACGACCTGCTCGATGCGATCTTCTTCGAGGCGGACGTGCTGGCGCGCTATCGCGAGGCGGTGCCGGCAGCGATGGGCGAAGCGGTGCAGGCGAATCTGCTGGCCCTGCTCGAGCACGCGCTGGCCGCCGGTGCCGGGCGCTACCCGACGCTTGCGCGCTTTCTGGACGAATTGCGCGAACTGGAGGACGCACCGGCGCAGGAAGCGCCCGACGAAGCGGTGCCGCAGTCCCAGGGCGACGCGCTGCGCGTGCTCACGGTGCACGCAGCCAAGGGACTCGAGGCACCGATCGTCTGGGTGCTCGACGCCAACGCTGCACCGCGCGCGGATACCGGGTTCTCGCCACTGTTCGACTGGCCGGCCGATCGCGACGCGCCGCGGCACATCTCGTTCCGGATGAGGAAAGGGCAGCTCGGCCTCGGCCAGCAGGAGGCGCTCGCCCGTGCCCAACAGCTCGGCGCGCGCGAGTTCCTGAACGTGCTCTACGTGGCGCTGACGCGAGCGCGGCAGTGGCTGGTGATCAGCGGGCATGCGCTGCGCGGCTCGGATGCTGCGTGGTACCCGCGGTTACACCGCGCCTTGCTCGATCTGGGGGCGACACCCGCCACCGACGGCACGCTCGTGTGGGGTGCCGAACTGCCCCGGGTCGAGGGTGCGACGCGGCCGGCAGGCAGCGCAGCCGTGCCGGCCGTGCCGATCCCGATCGAACTCGATGCACGGCTGCGCGTGCCGCTGCCGGCTGAGCCCGGGCAGACTGCAGCGCCCGCGCCGGATGCGCGCGCGCTGCGCTACGGGGAGGCGTTCCACGCGGTGGTGGAACGCCTGACGCTCGAGCCCGCGGCAGCACCCGGCGCCGCTGCCGTGGCGGAGCTCGCAGCGAGCGCGCGCGAGCCGCTGCGCACGGCCAGCGGCCTGTCGGCAGAGGAGTTCGATGCACTGGTGGCCGCAGCGCGGCGCATGGTCGGTGCGCCGGCGCTCGCGCGTTTCTTCGATCCCGCCTGCTTCGCGTGGGCGCGCAACGAAGTGGATCTGATCGATGCCGGCGGCGCGCTGCGGCGCATCGATCGCCTGGTCGGGTTCGAACGGGAGATCTGGATTCTCGACTACAAGACCGGCGATCGCGCCTCGGTGCTGCTTCACGCGAGCAGCTACCTCGCGCAGCTCGAGGGCTACGTCGCCGCCGTGGCTGCGCTGTGGCCGGACAGGACGGTGCACGCCGCGCTCGCGCTCGTCGATGGCACGCTGCTGCCGCTGGCCGAGCTGCGCTGCGTATAATCCGGCGCCCCGGGAGGACTCGCAGATGCAACCCGCGCAGCAACGTCTCAACATCATCGGCTGCGGCAAGGCCGGACGCGCGATTGCACGCCTGTTCGTGCAGCAGCAGCTGTTCACCCTCGGTGCGATCGCCAATCGCAGCATGCGCAGCAGCGGGCAGGCGGTGGCTTTCGTCGGTGCGGGCGAGGCGGTGCAGGATCATCCCGCGGCGATGGGTGCCGCTGCGCTCTGGCTGATCGGCACCGGCGATGACGCGATCGCGCCCGCTGCGCAGGTGCTCGCCGAGAGCGGCGTGCTGCGCGCGGGGGACGTCGTGTTCCACCTGAGCGGCGCCACCCCGTCGAGCGCACTCGACGCCTGTCGGCGGCTCGGGGCATTCACCGCGAGCGTGCACCCGGTGAAGAACTTCAGCGATCCGGCGGTGGCGGCGCGCAGCTTTTCCGGCACGTGGTGCGGCTGCGAGGGCGACGCCAGCGCGCTCGCCGTGCTTGAACCGGCCTTCGCGGCGCTGGGCGCGCGGCTGTTTCGCATCGACGCACGCTACAAGGCGCTGTATCACGGCGGCGGCGCGTTCGCCTGCAACTTCATCCCCGTGCTGATCGAGCTGGCGATGCGCTGCGAGGAACGTGCAGGCATCGCGCGCGAGACGGCGCTGGCGATGTTCGAGCCCATCGCGCGCGAGACGCTGGACGCGGTGTTCCGGCAGGGGATCGCGCCGGCCTTCGCTGGGCCGATCTCGCGCGGCGACGCGGGCAGTGTGCGCAGGCATCTGACGGCGATGGCCGAGTTCGATCCGCGCGTGAGCGCGCTGTACGCGGGGCTGGGCGAGATCGGTCTCGATCTGGTGACGAGTCTGCGGCGCGTCGAGCCCGCACGCATCGAGGCGACGCGCGCCGCAATGCACTCGCCCGCGGCTGCCTCCGGGGCGAGTGCGCCGTGACCGGGCACCCGAGGCAAGCGCCGTCCGACGCGAACGCGCAGCAGATCCGCGCGCGCGTGCTGCGTGCGCTCGCCGACAACCGCACCCCCGGCCTGCACTTCGTCGGCCACTTCATCGGCACGCGCTGGGACGAGATCACGCCGCTGCGTGCGCACCTTTCCGTGGACGTCGGCCCGCACTGTGCCGATGCCGGTGGCGAAGCGAACCTGAACGTGGTCACCACGCTGATCGACATGGCGCTCGCCAATGCGATCCGCGCCGGTCTGTCGATGGGTCACGGGACGCGACTGGGTACGATCAGCATGCACATCGCGTTCACCGGCGAGCCGCTGACCGGGCGCCTGGACGCGCAGGCCCACTGCGAGGGATGGGTGCGCGACACGAGTCCCGCTCAGGGTGTCGCGCGCTGCAACCTGACCGCCGACGGCCGGCTCGCGTGCATTGCCTCAGGAACTTTCATGGAACTGCCGCCACCGCCCGGCGTGGTGCTGGCGCCGCTGCCGTGGCAGCCGGGGGGCGTTCCACCCGGACTGCAGCTGGAGGTGCGCGATCTCGATGCGAGAGAGCGTGCGGTGTGGCGTCGCGCGCAGGCGGCCCTTGCCGGCGCGACGCCGGACTCGACGTTCTTCCAGCAGCTGTTCGCCCAGTTTCCGGTGGCCCGTGCGCTGCCGCAAGGCCGCGCGCAGCTGACGATGCCGATGGCGCTGCACGCGGGCAACCGTGTCGGTCACGCGCAGGGCGGGGTGAGCTTTGCCTTCGCGGCGCTCGCGGCCGCGGCG
Organism: Betaproteobacteria bacterium; assembly: GCA_947456915.1. Lineage (GTDB taxonomy): Bacteria > Pseudomonadota > Gammaproteobacteria > Burkholderiales > CAIKXV01 > CAIKXV01. The sequence continues at coordinate 4,679 of CANGUQ010000125.1, read as the reverse complement.
GCCGCACCCGCCTCGCAGCGACTGGTCGAGGCGTCGGGCTGGTTCCTCAGTCCGGGCGAAGGACGGCAGCTGAAGGCGCTGGCGAAGGTGAGCCGCAGCGGGCGGCGGCTGTCGGTGGTCGACACGGTGATCACCGGCAGTGGCGGAACGCGCGTGCTCGAGATGGTGTCCACGCACTGCGCGCTCGCTGCCGGGCGCACGCGCAGCTGAGATCGTCCGCGACAGGCGCACGCGGTCGCTCGGCGCGAGCGCAGTTCGTGGGCGGAGCATCTGCGGCGGGCGGCACGCACGTCCAGCGCAGGCAGCCGTGCCGCGCGCGCGCAGCGGCCAGGACGCTCGCCCGTGCGCACGTCGCACGCCCGCTGCTGCCCCGTGGCAACATATGTCCGGCGATCGTCCGATCGCATTGCGCTTCTCCGGGACCACGATGACCTCTGCCGCGACCGAGCCCGCTGCCCGACCCGACAGCCTGGGCGCCTATCTGGACCGGTTCGCTGCGGATACGCTCGATCGCTGCACGCGCTGCGGCAAGTGCTACGAAGCGTGCCCGATGATCGGCTACGCGCCGGAACTCGCTGGCGCGCAGCCGGCGGCGGTGCTGCAGGGGCTGCTGCCGCTGCTCGCCGGGGCGGCCGGCAGTGCGCTGGGGCTGGCGTGGGTCAAGGTCTGCACGCAGTCGGCCACCTGCGTCGACGCCTGCCCGGAAGGCATCAACGCAATGCTGATGCTGCGGGCGGCGCGCATCGCGGCGCTTGGCGCGCGGGGCGCACAGGCACAGATGCAGGCGCGCGAGGACCGGATGTTCTTCCGCCGGATCGAGGCGTTCGCCGCTACGCAACTGGGCGAGGACGAGATCGAGGCGTGGCACCGGGCTGCACCCGGGCAGCGCAGCGCATCGTGAGCGGGCCTGCCCCGCGCGAGCGCGTCGTCTTCTGGTACGGCTGCAACGTCGTGCGGCACGGCGACATCATCCACGGCTCGATCGAGCTGCTGCGTGCGATCGGTCTCGACGTGGCGCCGGTGGGCGGACCCGGCTACTGCTGCGGCACCACCAAGGACGCCAACCTGCGCGCGGCCGAAGGCATGGCGAAGCGCACGGTGGGCAGGTTCAACGAACTGGGCGCCGCGATCGGCACCGATCAGGTGGTCACCTGGTGTCCATCCTGTCATCGCCACATGGGGCAGTTCATGGGCGGCTACACCGAGCCGCAGTTCGAGGTCTCGCACTTCACCCAGCGCGTGCACGCGCAGCGCGAGCGCCTGCGCGAGCGGCTGGTGAAGCCGGTGGAGCGCAAGGTGGTGCTGCACAGGCATCTGGGATTTCGCGAGGTCGACGTCAATCCGCTGGTCGAGGACCTGCTGCGCCTGGTGCCCGGGCTGGAACTGGTCACCAGCGACGTGGCGGCGCCCGGCCACATGTGCTCTGCGCTCGCCGGCGTGCCCGCGGCGATGCGCGACGTGACGCGTGCGGCCTGCGAACTCGTCGCCGCCACCGGCGCGCAGGATCTCGTCACCGTCTTCCACTCCTGCCAGCGGATGCTGTGCGGGCTGGAGGCGAGCGAGCCGTTTCGCGTGGTGAACTACGTGACGCTGCTCGCAGAGTCGATGGGGATGGAACTGGCCGACGAGTACAAGCAGTGGAAGAACGCCGGCAGCGCCGAGGCGGTGCTGGAGAAGATGGGGCCGCAGCGTGTCGAGCGGCTGGGCGAGCCGTTCGTGCGCGAGCACCTGCTGCCCGAGCTGCTCAAGGCGCCCAGCCGGTAGCGACCGGCGCGCGGTGCGAGGTTCGACGCCGCGCTCAGCTGCGGTCGTGACCTGGCTGTCCGCGCCGCAGGTGCGCCGCCGGCGGCTGCAGCCGTTCGCCCGCCTGCTCGCCGGCGAGCTCCGGCAGCGGATACGGATCGGCGCGCTGCACCGGGCCGTTGATCACCATCACGATGCGGCAGGCGATGCCGGCGGTGAACACCATCGTCCAGTGGCAGACCACCACGCCGATCAGCGCATAGTCGGCCAGCGACAGGCCGTGCAGATCGAGGCGTGCGCGCTCCGGCTGCACGGTCCAGTGCCACAGGCCCGAGCACAGCAGCGGCAGCGCGGTGCCCCAGAACAGGATGGCCGGCAGCCGGCGCCAGACCGCGTGCTCCCGGGCATCACGGCGGCGGGGCTTCATCGTGAGCCACCCGCGGCGCTGCGCGGGGCGGCTACGGCCACTTCGCGCGCGCGCTAAGTGCAGCTGCGGCTTCCGCAGCCTCGCTCAGCACCCGCGCATGATCGAGCGCAGTGAAGCGGTTGTTGCGCCACAACAGCCGACCGTCGACGAACACGCTGTCGACGTTGCGCGGCTGCGCGAACGACACCAGAGCTTCGTACGGATCGCCAGCCGGCGCCATGTTGATGTCGGTGGTGCGCACGAGGATCAGATCGGCGCGCTTGCCCGGGGTCAGCGACCCGGTGCGATCGGCGATGCCCAGGTCGACCGCGCCGTCGAGGGTAGCCATCTGCACCAGCCGCTGCGCGGTGAGCCGGAACTTCGGGCCGATGCGGTGCTGGTGCAGGTTGTAGAGCAGACGCATGCAGCCGAAGTAGTCGACGCTGTAGCTGCCAGTGTGATCCATCGACAGGCTCACCTTGACGCCCGCCTCGAGCAGTTCGCCCAGCTGGATCACGCCGGCGGCGGCGGGCCGGCGCGATTCGCCCAGCGGCGAGATGCTGTAGCTCACGCCGCGATTGCGCAGGATGACCCGTTCCTCGGCCGTGGTGAGCAGCGGGTGCACCAGCTGCACGTCGGGTCCGAGCAGGCCCGCGTCCTCGAGGAACTTCACCGGGCTCGGGCCCGACGTGTGGAGGGTGATCGGCAATCCCATCGCGCGCGCTGCACCCCACTCGGCACGCACGATCTCCAGTGGCACGTTGCCGCGCAGCGGATTCGGATCGGTACCGACGTTGCGCGCGTTGATGCCCAGCGTGAGCAGCCCGTCGGCGCTGGTGTTGTTCTTCGGCATCCACTCGCGGCGCACGCGTGCGAGCCCTTCCAGATCCATCGGCCGGTCGTCGGGCATGCCCTGTGCCGGGCCGTAGGCGAAGCGTCCGCGCACGCCCGTGTCGCGCATCGCCCGCAGTTCCGCGTCGGCGTGCTCGGGCGAGACGATGTTGTGCGCCCAGTTGTGGACCGTGGTCGCGCCTGCGCTCAACCCCTCGGCAAGCCCCAGACGCACCGCACGGTAGGAATCGAGCGGCGTGTAGAACGGTCCGAGCCGGTTGGTGACCGGAAAGTAGCCGCGCTTCGGGTCGTCGATGCGGATGAGCGGCCGGCACACGCTGGTCCACAGATGCCAGTGCGTGTCGATGAAGCCGGGCATGCAGATCATCCCGCCGGCCTCGATCACCGCTGCCGCCGGTGGCAGCGAGGAGAGTGCGATCTCCTTGCCCACCGAGACGATCACGCCGTTGCGCACGTGCACGTCGGCACGCGCGAAGTCGCCGATCGCCGTGTCCATCGACAGCACCGTCGCGCCGCGGATCAGCCACTCGCCGCGCGCGGGCAGTGCAGTGGCGGGCGCGTTCGCGCTCGGACCGGTCTGCGCGAAAGGTACGCTGGAGGCGAGGCCGGTCACCGATGCGGCCGCAGCCGTCCTGAGCAGCGCGCGGCGGGTGACTCCGGGTGTGGCGCGGGCGTGTGCGGTCATGGCGATGCTCCTCGCTGTTCGAATCCCGGGTCGTCCGGGCGATGCTGGACCATCGTAGCACCGCGCAGTGGCGCCTCGTTGCTCCGCGCCCCGCCGCCGCAGCGAGCAGCGCGTGCCGGTGCTGCCACGACCAGCCGCACCGGGCAGACCTCCAGCGGCGGGCGGCCGCGGTATCCTGCCGGCTGCACCGTCTGTCCTGCCCGACCCGTGATGTCCCGCTTTCGTCCACAGGCCCGCACCATGACATCGATCGCAGCATCTGCGCCGCCGATCCGCGACGACCTCGCCAGCGCCATCGAGCGCACCCTTCAGCGCCTGTCCGGGCCCGGCACGTGGTGGACCGCGGAGCAGCGGCTGCAGATCGTGGCCGAGACGCGCAACGCGCTGCACTGCCCGCTGTGCCGCGCCCGCAAGGCGGCACTGTCGCCCTACTCGATCGACGGCTCCCACGCGAGTCTCGGCGTTCTGCCCGAACCGGTGGTCGATGTCATTCATCGGCTGCGCACCGACGCCAATCGGCTCACCGACGCGTGGTACGAGCGCGCGCTCGCATCGGGTATCTCCGACGCGCAGTACGTCGAGACCGTCGGCATCGTCGCCACCACTACGGCTCTGGACACGTTCAGCCGCGCGCTGGGTATGCCCGCCATGCGGCTGCCGCCCGCGCGCGCGGGGGAGCCCGGCCGCAGACGTCCCAAGGGGGCCCGCAAGTCGATCGCCCGCGTGCCCACGGTGAGTCCGCAGGACATGACCGCGGAGGACGTGAATCCCTATCCCGAGTTCGGCCAGGTGCACATCCAGCAGGCGCTCAGTCTCGTGCCCGAGGCAGTGATCGAATTCTTCGACCTCGACACCGCGCTCTACCTGAAGCAGGACTGGATACGCGATTTCTCGCGCGAGTTCCGAAGTCTGACCCACGCCCAGCTGGAACTCGTCGCCGCGCGTGCCTCGATCATCAACGGCTGCTTCTACTGAACCACCAGTCATGCCCAC
>CANGUQ010000124.1 GCA_947456915.1 Betaproteobacteria bacterium | reverse complement strand
TCGGCGGCGAGCCGTCTCGCCAGACCGCGCAAACGGACACACCACCCGGTCACACCACCCGGTCACACCACCTCACGCGCGGGGGACTTGCACGGCTTTGCGCCGTCACGACAATGGACTTACGGGCCGGCAGTCAGGCGAACTGCGGCGCCGACTGCCGCAGCACATTCTGCCGGAGGTGTGCGGGTGAGCTCGAACGTCTTCCTCGCAGTACAGTCACGCCTTCGCGCAGTACGACTGATGCGCTTCGCCGCTGCGCTCGTGCTGACGACGCTTCTCGGCGCCTGTGCTCACCCGATCGCGATCGCACCCGAGCGCCGGACGATCGTCGAACTGCCCGGACCGAAGATTCCCGCGACGCTGGGGCTGCACATCCCGAAGGAAGACCTCGATCTGGAGGTCACGACTTCCGGCGGCGGCGGCGACTCCGTGCGCTACTTCCCGTATCGCGACCTCGAGGCTGCCCTTGCTCTCGCACTGTCGAACGTGTTCGAGAAGGTAGTCGTCCTGCGCGAGGCCCTGGCCGCCGACCGCCAGCGCGCCGAAGGCCTCTCGCTGTCGATGCGCCCCCGACTCACGACCGCCTCGGGCTCGAGCAGCGCGTTCACCTGGCCGCCGACCTTCTTCATCGTGTCCCTGTCTGCACCGTTCATGAACCCTGACGGCAAGCTGGTCGCACTGGTTCAGGAGAGCGGCGCAGGAAACGCCACGTACGGTGAGTTCATCGGCGCGAGAGGCCTCGCCGGCGAGCGCGCGGCGGCGGACATGCTGAACAAGCTGCAGTCGCGAATCTTCGCCACGCCCGAACTCGCCGGGCCACTGACCAGACCCATGCCCGTGAAGCCTGCGCAGAGTCCGGCCGAGCTTCCGCCCACCACCCCGGGAGCGTCGAAGTGAAGCCTGATCGGAAGTTGCTCGCGATGCTCGCCCTTCTCGCGGCGGGTGCACTGGTTTCCGGGTGTGCGTCGATCACGACCGGCACAACCCACCTGATCTACGTCGAGACCACCTACAAGGGCGAGGACGCACGCGGAGCGACCTGCGAACTGCAGAGCAGCGCCGGCAGAGTCGAACTGAAGACACCCGGTTCGGCCACCGTGCAGCGCACCGGCAGCGACCTGATGATCCAGTGCGACTGCGAAGGTCTGCCCCGCGGCACGGCGGTCGCACGCTCCCGCGTTCGCGGGATGCTGTTCGGCAACATCATCTTCGGCGGCGGCGTCGGCGCGATCATCGATGCAGCCTCGGGAGCCGCCTATCAGTACCCGCAGAGAGTCGTGGTGCGGCTCGGCGAATCGATCGTGGTCGAACCCGAGGAGTATCAGGCGGAGATCGATCGGCAGAATGCGGAAAAGGCCGGGCCGGGCACGGGTAGCCGTGAACCGGCGCCGACTGCCGCCCCGCCAGCGGTCCCTGCGGCAGGCGCCACCAGCGCGCCGGCTGCCCGTTAGCGACGCCGGTCACGGCCGTCGGATCACGCGCGCGTCGGCGGGGCAGTTCCCTCGCGGCGCTATACTCCGCTTCTTTCGCGCGACCGCTGCCGGCATTGCGCAGCGCGTCGGCGGCGACCGCGAGCGAGCGCCCGTGAACCCCGACCTCGACCTGCTCCAGCCCTACCCGTTCCAGCGCCTGGCGACGCTGTTCGCAGGCGTCACGCCCGCGGCGTCGCTGCGGCCGATCAGCCTCGGCATCGGCGAGCCGAAGCACCCGACGCCGGCGCTGGTGAAGGACGCGCTCACCGCGAACCTCGACGGGCTGGCCTCCTACCCGGCCACCGCCGGATCGGAGGCGCTGCGCCGCGCGATGGCCAGCTGGATCTCGCGCCGTCACCAGTTGCCGGCAGAACTCGAGTGGAAGACCCAGGTCCTGCCGGTGAACGGCTCGCGCGAGGCGCTGTTCGCGTTTGCGCAGACCGTCGTCGATCGCCACGCTGCGGACCCGATCGTCGTCTCGCCCAATCCTTTCTATCAGATCTACGAGGGTGCGACGCTGCTGGCCGGCGCGCGCGCGCAGTTCCTCAACCAGACCCCGGCCAACGGCTTTCGTCTGGATCTGGATCAGCTTCCCGAGTCGGTCTGGCGCACCACGCAACTGATCTTCGTCTGCTCCCCGGGCAATCCGGCCGGCGCGGTGCTCACGCTGGATGACTGGCGCAGGCTCTTCGAGTACTCCGATCGCTACGGCTTCGTCATCGCCTCCGACGAGTGCTACTCGGAGATCTATTTCGACGACGCCGCCCCGCCGCTGGGGGGGCTGGCCGCCGCCGCGCAACTGGGACGCACCGGCTACCCGCGGCTGGTGGCGATGGGCAGCCTGTCCAAGCGCTCGAACTGTCCCGGCATGCGCTCGGGCTTCATCGCCGGGGACGCGCAGATCCTCGAACGCTTCCTGCTCTATCGCACCTACCACGGCTGCGCGATGAGCCCGTCGATCCAGGCCGCCAGCATCGCCGCGTGGAACGACGAGGCGCATGTGGTGGAGAACCGCCGCCTGTATCGCGAGAAGTTCGATGCCGTGATCAGCACGCTTGCACCCGCGATGCCCGTGCTGCGCCCCGAGGGCGGCTTCTATCTCTGGCTCGAGACCCCGGGCTCGGACACCGGGTTCGCGCGCGACCTGTACCGCGAGCAGGCGGTCACCGTGCTGCCCGGCAGCTACCTCGCACGCGAGGCGCACGGGGTGAACCCGGGCGTGAATCGCGTGCGCGCCGCACTGGTGGCACCGGTAGCCGAGTGCGTGGAAGCAGCGCAGCGGCTGGCGGCGTTCGTGCGCAGCCGGTAGCGCGAGCGCCGGACCCGGTCCGGCGCGGCCCCGCCCGCACGGCAGACCCCACCTCCGTCTCCCACACTCACGCGCCCGCGGCCCGACCGGTCGCGCTCTCCCAACCCATCGCACTCCGGAGCCCTCCCCAATGTCGAACACCCTGCAGACCACGATCGAAGCCGCCTGGGAACGTCGCAGCGAACTGTCGCCCGCCGCGGCAGACCCGGCGGTGCGTTCGGCGGTGAACGAGGTGATCGCCGCGCTCGACGCCGGCACGTTGCGGGTGGCAGAGAAGACCGACGGCAACTGGGTCGTGCACCAGTGGGTGAAGAAGGCCGTGCTGCTGTCGTTTCGCCTCGAGGACAACCGGGTGATGCAGTCCGGCGATCTCAGGTTCTACGACAAGGTCGAGTCGAAGTTCGCCGGGCACGACGCACAAGCCTTCGCCGCCGGCGGCTACCGGGTGGTGCCGGCAGCGACCGTGCGCCGCGGCGCCTACCTCGGCCGCAACGTCGTCGTGATGCCCTCGTTCGTCAACATCGGGGCCTGGGTCGGCGACGGCACGATGGTCGACACCTGGGCCACCGTCGGCTCGTGCGCGCAGATCGGCAGGAACGTCCATCTGTCCGGCGGCGTGGGCATCGGCGGGGTGCTCGAGCCGCTGCAGGCCAATCCGACGATCATCGAGGACGACTGCTTCATCGGCGCGCGCTCCGAAGTGGTGGAAGGCGTGATCGTCGAGGCCGGCTCGGTGCTGTCGATGGGCGTTTTCGTCAGCCAGAGTACGCGCATCTTCGATCGCGAGACTCGCACGGTCAGCTACGGGCGGATTCCGGCAGGCTCGGTGGTCGTTCCCGGGTCGCTGCCCTCCGAGGATGGCAGTCACAGCCTGTACTGCGCGGTGATCGTCAAGCGTGTCGACGCCCAGACGCGGGCCAAGACGAGCATCAACGAACTGCTGCGCGGGGTCTGAACCCGCCGAGCCCCCTCCCCGGTTGCGCAGTCACCCGCGCCGGGCATCCCCGGCACGACACCGGCCCGGACACGGGCTGACCCTCCGTGATCCACGAGCAGGCTGTCCGCGCGGCCGTCGGTCGAGGGTCGCCGGAACGGGGCCGTCCGCCGGCACGGCGAGGCTTGCGCCTATGCAAACGTCGCCGGTCTTGGCACAATTCCAACCTTGCCTCGAAAACCCGGCCGGACGCTCGCCTGACCATGTCGCTGCTCGACGATCTCAAGAACCAGGCCGAAGTGCTGCGCAAGCGGCAGTTGTCGGGATCGACGCTGCAGGATCACTATTTCCGCGAGATCCACGAGCGGCTGAAGGTCATCTACGGCCAGCTGCTCGAGCTCACGAACTCGCTGAACACGATCCGCCCCGAGGTCATCCGGTACTACTACATCGAGCCGTCCACCGTGCTCGAGGATCTGCGGCAGGGCGACTACGCGGTATCGGCCAGGCGCAAGTCGATCGACTACGTCGATTTCTTCGAGGAGGTCCTGCTGCGCGCGCGCTGCACGGGCTCCACCAGCCTCAGGCTGGAGAAGAACTCCGAGGCGCTGGTCTCCCGCATGCGCGAACTGCTGTGGAGCAACTCGCTCAAGTTCGACCTGCGCGAGCAGCGGACCGACCGCGGCTACGTCCACGCCGGCGCGTTCACCATCGAACCGGAGGTCCCGGTGTCGATCCTGATCCGCGGGGTGGCCGACAAGGGCCACATCGTGATCGTCACGCGCAACCTGGAGAAGCTCGGCGAGGTCACCTACACCTACGAGATCGACGAGGTCGACACCCCGCTGATCGAAGAGCTCACCAAGCTCCTGCTGGGCAAGACCAACCAGTTTCGCTCGATGGGCAAGCACCAGCAGCCGGTGCGCAGTGCCGGGCGAATCCGGCCGGAACCCGAGCCCGGGCCGGACCTGGAACTCGAGCCGCCCGTCGTCGGTGCGCCCGTCGATGACGAACCGGACCGCAAGGGTCTGCTCGGAAGCCTGAAGTCGCTGCTCAGACGCAAGCCCGGCTGACGGCCGGCCTGCAAGGTACCCATCGCGATGTTCCTCACCCCGTTGTTCCAGCTCATGGCGGACAAGCAGGCCTCCGACCTGTTCCTGAGCGCCGGTGCGCCGATCTGCATCAAGATCCGTGGCACGGTGATGCCGGTCAACAATCAGGTGCTCGACCCGGCGATGGTGAGGAAGATCGCCTGGGAGATGATGACCCCGGCGCAGGTGAAGCAGTTCGAGGACTCGCTCGAACTGAACTTCTCGCAGGGCATACGGAGCATCGGCAGCTTCCGCATCAACGTGTTCCAGCAGCGTGGCACGGTCGGCATGGTGGTCCGTCACATCCGGAACGTGATTCCGTCGATCGCCGAGCTCCGGCTGCCCTCCTCGCTCGGCGAGCTGGTTCTGGAGAAGCGGGGGCTGGTGCTGGTGGTGGGCTCGACAGGCTCGGGCAAGTCGAGCACGCTGGCGGCGATGATCGACCACCGGAACATGGCGCGCAGCGGGCACATCCTCACCATCGAAGACCCGATCGAGTTCAACTTCCAGCACAAGAAGAGCCTCGTCAACCAGCGCGAGGTCGGGATGGATACCCGTTCCTACCAGTCGGCGCTGGTCAGCGCGATGCGCGAGGCGCCCGACGTGCTGATGATCGGCGAGATCCGCGACCGCGAGACGCTGCAGCACGCGATCACCTACGCCCAGACCGGCCATCTCTGCCTGTCGACGCTGCACGCGAACAACAGCTATCACGCACTGAACCGCATCCTGACCTTCTTCCCGCCGGAAGCGAGGCCGTCACTGCTGATGGACCTGTCGATGACGATGCGCGCGGTGATCTCGCAGCGCCTGCTGCGCGCGAAGGACGGCTCGCTGGTACCGGCGGTCGAGGCGCTGTTCAACACGCTGTCGATCCAGGAGCTGATCAAGAAAGGTGAATTCGACCAGATCCGCGATCTGATGGAGCAGAGTCTCACGCCAGGCTCCCAGACGTTCGAGCGTGCGCTCTTCAAGCTGTTCGTCAACGACCTGATCTCCGAGGAAGAGGCGCTCGCCAACGCCGATTCGCCGACCAACCTTGCGTGGCTGATCAACAACGCGCACGGTACGGCGCGGGGCCCCGGCCCCGACATCACGCAGCCGTTGCCGGCACCGCCGGAGCGCAAATCGGTGCTGGCACCGCCGAAGGTGCCGCAGCGCACCGAGGGCGAGGATCTGGGCAGCTTCAAGTTCAACATGGATGTCGTGTGAGCGTCGGACGATGAATGCGCCCGATGCGCGATGCGCAGATCCCGCGCTCTCGCTCGCCTGCGCGCTGATCGAGCGTTCGTCGGTGTCGCCTGAAGACGGCGGCTGCCAGTCGCTGATCGGCGAACGCCTGGCCCGGCTGGGATTCACGCTGGAACCCCTGCACGCCGGCGGCGTGACCAACCTGTGGGCGCGGCGTGGCAGGGCAGCGCCGCTCGTGTGCTTCGCCGGTCACACCGACGTCGTGCCGACCGGCCCGGCCGAGCGCTGGAGTTCGCCGCCGTTCGCACCCACGGTGCGCGACGGCGAACTGCACGGCCGCGGTGCCGCCGACATGAAGTGCGCGCTCGCGGCGATGGTCGTTGCCTGCGAGCGCTTCCTCGCGCGCACACCCGACCCGCGCGGCTCGATCGCCTTCCTGCTCACCTCCGACGAGGAGGCTGCGGCGACCGACGGGACCGTGCGCGTGGTCGAGCGGCTCGCCGCACGCAACGAGCGCATCGACTTCTCCGTGATCGGCGAGCCTACCTCGGTCACGCATCTGGGCGACATGCTCAAGAACGGCCGGCGCGGCTCGCTCTCCGGACGGCTGGTCGTCACCGGGCGCCAGGGGCACATCGCCTACCCGCAACTCGCGGACAACCCGATCCACCGGCTGGCTCCCGCGCTGGCCGAGCTGGCAGGCATGGAGTGGGACCGCGGCAACGAGGACTTCCAGCCGACCTCCTGGCAGATGTCGAACATTCACGCCGGCACCGGCGCGAACAACGTGATCCCGGGCGAAGTCGAAGTGCTGTTCAACTTCCGCTACGCGCCGGTGAGTACCGCACACGCCCTGCAGGCGCGGCTGGAGAGCGTGCTCGACAGACACGGGCTCGCGTGGAAGATCGACTGGACACACGGCGCGCAGCCGTTCCACACCGGGCGCGGCAGGCTCGTCGACGTGGCGATCGAGTCGATCCGCGATGTCACCGGCATCACACCCGAGGTGTCCACCACCGGCGGCACGTCCGACGGGCGCTTCATCAAGGACGTGTGCAGCGAGCTGATCGAATTCGGCGCGCGCAATCTCACGGCGCACGCGATCGACGAGCGCGTCAGCGTCGACACGCCGGCCACACTCGCGCACATCTACGAAGGAATGCTCGAGCGGCTGCTCGGCGCGGGCCGGTGAGCTTCGCTGCAGCGCAGGCCGTACCGCCCGCACCCGGCGCGCGCGCCAGCGCCCTGCGCTGCGCGCGCCGCTGATGCAGGATCCGGCCGTCTATCGCGCGCTCACGCTCGCCGTGGACGGTCGCTCGATCGAGGTGCTCGACCAGCGGGCGCTGCCGCACGCGCAAGTGCGGGCCGTGCTGCGCGACGTCGACACGGTCGCGCAGGCGATCCGCGAGATGTGGGTCCGCGGCGCGCCGCTGATCGGCGCGGTAGCTGCCTGCGGCTACGCGCTGGGCCTCGCACGCGCGGCCGACGACGCAGAGCTCGTGCGGCTGCACCGGTTGCTCGACGCCACCCGACCGACGGCGATCAACCTGCGCTGGGCGCTCGATCGCGTGCGTGCGCGGGTGGCGCCGCTGCCACCGGCACGGCGTGCGGCCGTCGCGTGGAGCGAGGCGCGCGCAATCGTCGACGAGGACGTGGCGCTGTGCCACGCGATCGGGCGGCACGGACTGGCGCTGATCGAGGCTGCGCGCGCGAGGCGATGCGCCGCCACGGCGTCTGCCCGCGAGCACACCCGTACGGACCCGGCGCGCGCGGTGCAGATACTCACGCACTGCAACGCCGGCGCGCTCGCCACCTGCGGATGGGGCACTGCTACCGCGCCGATCTTTCTCGCGCACGCAGCAGGCGTGCCGATCCACGTGTGGGTCAGCGAGACCCGCCCGCGTCTGCAGGGTGCGAACCTCACTGCCTGGGAGATGGCGGAACGTGGCGTTGCGCACACGCTGATCGTCGATGACGCCGGCGCCTTCCTGATGCAGCGCGGCGAGGTCGATCTCGTGCTGGTCGGCGCCGATCGCGTCGCCGCCAATGGCGACGTGTGCAACAAGATCGGTACCTATGCGAAGGCCGCGGCCGCACGCGACTGTGGCGTGCCGTTCTACGTGGCCGTACCTTCGCCCACCCTCGACCCGAGTCTCGCCAGCGGCGCGCTGATCCCGATCGAGGCGCGCGGCGAGCACGAAGTACTCGACGTCACCGGCCGTACGCCGGAGGGACACGCGAGCCCCGTGCGCATCGCCCCCGCGGCCACCCGCGCCCGCAACCTCGCCTTCGACGTCACGCCTGCCCGGTTGCTGAGCGGTCTGATCACCGAGCGCGGCATCCACGCCGCCGAGCGCGCAGCGCTGGCCGCCGCCTTCCCTGACCGCATCTCGCCATGATCGCTGCGCGAATGACGAGCGAGGCCGTGCCGCTCCCTGCCCCGTCTCTTCCGTCGCCGTTTCCCGCCCCTCGCGAAGGGCGTACGCTGCCGTCGCATCGGCGATCTCCCGCTGGTCGCGCGGCTCGCTCGGCTCTGCGGCAGCGCACCGGACCCGCCGCCGGCACGGCGCGCACGCCGGCTGGCAGGCGACACGGGCGTACGCCCGCACCGGATCGGCGGACAGCATGAGCCCGCGCTGCGCCGACGCCGACGCCAGCCCCGTGCCCGAGGACGATCCGGCCCTGCGGCGACGACTGCTCGCCGCAGCGCGGCAGATGAATCCGCTGGGCATCAACCGCGGCAAGTCGGGCAACCTCAGCACGCGCGCGTGGCGCGGCGAGCGAGACGGCTACTGCATCACGCCGACCGGGCTCGCGTGGGACGACACGCGCGAAGCCGATCTCGTATGGATGCCGCTCGATGGCGAAGAGTCGGCCGCGCTCGGCCGCCGGGCGCCGTCGTCCGAGTGGCGCTTTCACCGCGACCTGTACGTGGCTCGGGCCGACGCGCAGGCGATCGTGCACGCGCACAGCCCGTTCGCCACCACGCTCGCCTGCCTCGGGCGCGGCATCCCGGCGTTTCACTACATGGTTGCCGTGGCTGGCGGCGAGGACATCCGCTGCGCGGGGTACGCAACCTTCGGCACACAGGCGCTGTCCGACCTCGCCGTGGCGGCGATGGCAGGGCGCAGCGCCTGCCTGCTCGCCAACCACGGGCAGATCGCCATGGGCGCCAGCGTCGAGCAGGCGCTCGCACTCGCCGCGGAAGTGGAAACGCTGGCCGAGATGTACTGGCGCGCGCTGCAGGTTGGCGAACCGCTGCTGCTCGACCGCGCCGAGATGGCTGTCGTGCTGGAGAAGTTCCGCCACTACGGACAGCCGCGCAGCCGCTGAAGCGGGA
>CANGUQ010000123.1 GCA_947456915.1 Betaproteobacteria bacterium | reverse complement strand
CGAAGCCGAGTGCGACGGGCGTGCGGCGTGCCGGTTGCGGCGCTGCCTCAGCCGAACATCCACGGATGCGCTGCACGGTGCGCGCGCTCGAAGGCGAGGATTGCCTCGCCGTGCTGCTGCGTGCGCGAGATGTCGTCGAAGCCGTTGAGCAGGCAGCGCTTGCGGATCGGGGCGATGTCGAAGTGGTGCACGTCGCCGTTGCCCTCGGTCAGCGTCTGCGCCGCGAGATCGACGGCGAGGGTGGCGCCGGGCGCGGTACGCAGCCGTGCGCGCAGCGCGCTGCAGATGGCCGGCGGCAACGTGATCGTGAGCAGTCCGTTCTTCGCGCAGTTCGCGTCGAAGATGTCGCCGAAGCTCGGCGCGATCACGCAGCGGATGCCGAACTCGTAGAGTGCGTACACCGCCGTCTCGCGCGACGAGCCACAGCCGAAGTTGCTGTCCGCGACCAGCAGCTGCGCGCGATCGTACGGCGCACGGTTGAGCAGAAAGTCGGTGCGCTGGCCGGCGGTGTCGTTGCGCTGATCGTGAAACAGGATCTGCGCGTACTGCGGGCCGCGCGGCACCTTGTTGAAGCGCGTCGGGCACAGCTGATTGGTGTCGACGTTCGCCTCGTCGATCGGGGCGGCGACACCGGTCAGGGTGGTGAACGGTTGCATCGGAGTGACTCCAGGAAGCGCGCCGGGGCGGGCAGGGCGAGCCGGTGCCGGTCGCTCAGCGCAGCAGCGTGCGCACGTCGGCGAGATGCCCGCTCAGTGCGGCCGCCGCCGCCATCGCCGGGCTTGCGAGATGGGTGCGCCCGCCCGGTCCCTGGCGGTTGCGGAAGTTGCGGTTCGACGTCGAGACGCAGCGCTCGCCGGGCTCGAGCTGATCGCCGTTGATCGCGGTGCACAGCGAGCAGCCCGGGTCGCGCCACTCGAAGCCGGCGTCGCGAAAGATGCGATCGAGGCCCTCGGCTTCGGCCTGGCGGCGCACCGACTGCGAGCCGGGCACCACCCACGCCGGCACCTTCGCGCGGCCGAGCCGCGCGACCTGCGCCGCGGCACGCAGGTCCTCGATGCGCGCATTGGTGCACGACCCGATGAACACACGATCGACCGCGATGTCGGTGAGCGCCATGCCGGGTACGAGCGCCATGTAGTCGAGGGCGGTCTGCCACTCGCCGGCGATCTTCGCGTCGGGGGCATGCCCCGGATCGGGTACGCAGTCATCGATCGGCAGCGCGTGCGCGGGCGATATGCCCCAGGTCACCGTCGGGGCGATCCCCGTGGCGTCGAGCACGACCTCGCGGTCGAAACGCGCGTTCGCATCCCCGGGCAGGCTGCGCCAGAAGTCGAGCGCGCGCTCCCACGCCGCCCCCTTCGGGGCGTGTTCGCGGCCCTCGAGATAGGCGAACGTCGTGTCGTCGGGCGCCACCATCCCGGCGCGCCCGCCCGCCTCGATCGACATGTTGCACACGGTCATCCGTGCCTCCATCGACAGCGCGCGGATCGCGCTCCCGGCGTACTCGATCGCATGATCGGTCGCCCCGTCCGCGCCGATGCGCGCGATGATCGCGAGGATCAGGTCCTTCGCGGTGACGCCGAAGCCTGGTGCGCCGTCCAGCGTGATCCGCAGCGTGCCCGGCCGTGTCTGCCACAGGGTCTGCGTGGCCATCACGTGCGCGAACTCCGAGGCGCCCACGCCGTAGGCGAGGCAGCCGAACGCGCCGTGGGTCGAGGTGTGGGAGTCGTTGCCGATCAGCGCCATTCCCGGCTGCACGATGCCCAGTTCCGGTGGCACGATGTGCATGATTCCCTGCTGCGCGTGGTCGATGCCGTAGAGGTTGATGCCGTGACTGCGCGCGAAGTCCTGCAGCTTCTGCACCATGCCGCGGATCTCCGCCACCGGGATGCCGGCCAGGCCTTTCGCCTGGCCGGTGGTCGGGACGTAGTGGTCGGTGAACGCGTAGATCTGCCGGGGGCGCAGCACCGTGCGCTGCTGCGCCTCGAGCGCGACGAAGGCGTGATACGTGTTCTCCTGCGCCAGTGCGCGGTCGATGTACAGCAGCGATTCGCCGTCTTCGGTCAGCACGTGGTGGCGGTCCCACAGCCGCGCGAACAGCGTCTTTGCGCCCGATGCGTCTGCACCGCCGGCAGAGGCGTCGCTCGAGGCTGCGCGGTCGTCATTCATGCTCATTCGCCCTTGATGTTGTTGTCGCGCACCATCCTTCCCCAGCGGGCGTACTCCGCCCTGAAGAACGCCGCGAACTCCTCCGGCGTGCTGCCGACGGGTTCCGCACCCTGCACCAGCAGCTTCTCGCGAAACCCCGGTGCGCGCAGCACGCGCGCGGAGTCCTCCGCGATCCGCGCGACGATCTCGCGCGCGGTGCCCGCGGGGGCGAACATGCCGCTCCAGCCGCTGAACGCATACCCTGCAACCCCTGCCTCGGCCATCGTCGGCACGTCGGGCACGCCGGCGAAGCGCCTCGGGCCGGTCACCGCCAGCGCGCGCAGGCGGCCCGCCTGGATGTGCGGCGTGACCGAGGGCAGGGTGGCGAACATCATCGGCACGTGTCCCCCGAGCAGGTCGGCCACGGCCGGGCCGCCGCCCTTGTAGGGCACGTGGATCAGTTCGATCCTCGCCAGCGACTTGAACAGTTCTCCCGAGAGCTGCGTACCCGAGCCGAAGCCCGAAGATGCAAACGTGAGCTCGCCCTTGCGTCGCTGGGCGAGCGCCACCAGCTCCTTCACCGACTTCGCGGGCAGTGCCGGCGTCACCACCAGGATGTTCGGTGCGTCGATCACCTGGGTGATCGCCACCAGATCGCGCAGCGGATCGATCGGCACGCTGGCCTGCATGTGCGGCGAGACGGCGAACGAGATCGTGTGCGCGAGCAGCGTGTAGCCATCGGGCGGGGACTTCGCGACGACCTCGGCGCCGATCATCCCGGCTGCGCCGCCGCGGTTCTCGACGACGATCGGCTGCTTGAGCGCGTCGGACAGGCCGGGCGACAGCGCCCGCGTGGCGAAATCGGAGATGCCTCCGGGCGGGAAGGCGACGACGATGCGGATCGGTTTCGCCGGCCAGCCGGCGGCGCCCTGCGCGCGCGCGCGATCGGGCACGAGCACGGCTGCTGCCGCCATCGCGGCGGTGATGATCAGTGCGCCTGCGCGCATGTGGTGTCGCGTGTGCAATTGAAGCCCCCTCCGGTGCGTGTGCGCGGTACCTCGCCGCGGTCCTGCAACCCGAGTGCGGATGTTAACCGCGCGCAGGCTCGAGGCATCGGGCAGCGGCGGCGGGCAACTCGCCGGGGCGGGTGTTCAGGCGCGATGCCGGGCGACGAAGTCCCAGTCGACCGGCGCGCCGAAGCCGGGCTGCTGCGGAACCTCCACCATGCCCTCGCGCATCGCCATGCGCTGCGCGTAGAGGCCCCAGGAGAGCGGATTGCGATCGGCTGCGCCCATCGTCTCCACGCCGAAGGCGGCGTGGCGAAATGCCGCCACCAGATGCGCGTGGATCTCGGGTGCGAGGTGCGGGGCGATGGCTACCGCGTGCTGTTCGGCGAGGTGCGCGATGCGCACGGCTTCGGTCATGCCGCCGGCGCGCGTGGCGTCGAACTGCACGTAGCGGATACCGCCGGTGACGATGAAGTCGCGCACGGTGTGGCGGGTGAGTTCGCGCTCGCCGTGGCCGATCGGGATGTGCGTGGCGCGCGCGAGCTGCGCGAAATCGGCCGGCGTGAGCTGCCAGTGCAGCGGCTCCTCCAGCCAGAAGATGTCGAACGGCTCCACCGCGCGCGCGAAGGCGATGCAGTCGGGCAGCGAGTACGCCGCATTCATGTCGAGCATCAGCAGCACGTCCGGGCCGATCGCCTCGCGCACGAGACGGATGCGCTCGATTTCCTGTGCAATCGTGAGCCCGCCGGTCTTGAGCTTCACCGCACGGTAACCGTCGGCCACGAAGCCGGCGAGTTCCCTTGCCGCGGCATCCGCCGGCGCGCCTTCCCGGTAGAAGCCGCCGGTGGCGTAGCTGCGCACTGCGGCGCCGCTGCCGCCGAGCAGTCGCCACACCGGCACACCGGCCGCCTTGCCGCGGATGTCCCACAGCGCGAGGTCGATGCCGCCGATGGCCGCCATCACCTGCGCACGCGCCGAGCGCGCAAGCGGGCGCGGCAGACCGTCGCGCGCGAACATCCCGCCCGGACGCGGGCAGGTCAGTGCGAACAGGTCCTCCCAGCGCTCCGTGGTGGCAAGCGCGTCGCGCCCGCACAGCAGTTCGCCGAGCTTCGCCACCCAGTCGCAGATCGCCGGCATCGGCGTGGCGTGGATCTCCGCCGTGCCGCGCAGCCCGTCGTCGGTCCGCACCTCCACCACGATCAGGTGCGCGTGCGTGTGCCGTTCGTGCGCGGTGAACAGCGGCTCGGCCAGTTCGACCGACAGCGGGTGGGTGAGGACCTCGGCGATGCGTGTCATGGCGGGCTCCGGAGGCGGACGGCGATCGCGGATGATCGCACCGCCCGGCTCGCGCTGCGCCTGCGCGCGCAGCAGCGCTACCGGCCTGTGCGCACGGGGCCTCGCGGCGGGGTTACTCGGGCTTGATCCCGGCGTTGCGGATCGTCCTGCCCATCCGCTCGAAACCCTCGCGGGTGAGCCGGCGCAGTTCCTCCGGCGTCGAGCCTACCGGTTCGAGTCCGAGTGCAAGCAGCTTCTCCCGGATGTCGGCATCGGCCACCGCCTTCGCCGCCTCGGCGTGCAGCCGGTCGACCACCGCCTTCGGCGTGCCGCGCGGCAGGAAGAGGCCGGCCCAGGTGGTGAACTCGTATCCGGGCAGTCCGGATTCGGCGACGGTGGGCACGTTGGGCACCTGCGGGAAGCGCTTGGCACCGCCCACGGCGAGCGCGCGCACCTTGCCGGCCTGGATCTGCGACAGCACGATCGACAGCGCGGTGAACATCGTCGGCACGTGGCCGCTCACCACGTCCGAGGCGGCCTGCGTTGCGCCCTTGTACGGCACGTGGTTGAGCTTGACGCCGGCCTGCGCGGAGAACAGTTCCATGGCGATGTGCTGCGGGCTGCCGATGCCGCCGGAGGCATAGTCGATCTGTCCCGGCTTCGCCTTCGCCAGTGCGATCAGGTCCTTCACCGACTTCACCGGCAGTTGCGGGTGCGCGATCAGCACCCACGTGATGCTGGCGAGCAGGCTCACCGGCTCGAAGCTCTCCAGCGTGTCGTAGTTGACCTTCTTCTGCAGGTGCGGCGTCATGTTCAGCGTGCCGTCATTGCTGCCGAACACCGTATAGCCGTCGGCGGGTGCGCGCGCCGCGCGCTCGGCGCCGATCACCCCGGCCGCGCCCGGCATGTTCTCCAGCACGATCGGCTGCTTCATGTTGTCGCTCATGCGCTGCGCGACGATGCGCAGGATGGCGTCCGCGCCGCTGCCGGCCTGCACCGGCACGATCATCGTGATCGGCTTGGCCGGGAAGGGCTGCGCCAGCGCTCCCGCGGGCAGCAGCGCGGCCAGCGCGAGCGGCACTGCGCCCAGCGCGCCGCGGCGCGGCGCAGACACGAGGCGGGCGCGCGAGCGCTTCGCGGCCTGGATCCGGACATCTGGTTTCATCGAACTGCTCCTTGGCTGCCGCAACGCGTGCGTCGCATGCGGTTCGTGCTGTACGGGACGGGTTCGTTGCCGGGCGCGACGCACCGGCATCGTGCTCGCGACGGCGGCGTCGCGCGCCTCCACGAGGCGGGGCGGACCATGCGGGTACTGCAAGCGGTCCGGCCGTGCGGGTTCGACAAGCGACCGCCATGCCCCTGCGCAGTGCTGCGGCCGACTGCGCTGCGCTTGCGCGCACCGGGCAACGCGGCCGCGATGCTAAACAATCGGCAGGTGCGCAGCAATGGCTGGATATAATCCTGACGCAATGACGCAGCGATCCCGCATCCGGTTGTCGACGATCGCGTGACGCCAACAGATCGGGAGACTCCGTGAAGCAGCAGATCGATCGGCAGATCGTGCCGCCGGCGACCATCGGCGTGGTAGGTCTGGGGCTGATGGGTGCAGCGTGCGTCGAACGCCTGCGCGCTGCCGGGTTCGGAGTGCTCGGCCACGACATCGACCCGCGGCAGGCCGAACGCATCGGGCTTGCTCCCGCCGAGCGCGCGGACACGCTGTCGCGCATCGCTCAGGAGTGCGACGCGGCGGTGATCGCGGTATTCAGTACCGCGCAGGTGAAGGCGGTACTCGAAGGCCCGGGCGGGCTTGCGCAGGCGCGTTCGCTGGCTGCCGCTGCCGGCCCGCTGACCACGATCTGCATCAGCACCTGCGATCCGGACGCGCTGGCCACGATGGCGGCCGGACTGCCGCGCGCGCAGATCGCGTTCGTCGAGATGCCGGTGTCGGGGACCAGCCAGCAGTTCGTGCGCGGCGAGGCACTCGGCCTGCTCGCAGCGAACGAGGCCGATCTTGCGCGCGTCGTTCCGGTGATCGACGCCATGGTCGGCAAGTGGCATCGCGTGGGCGGTGCCGGCGACGGCGCGCGCGCGAAGCTCGCGATCAACCTGATCCTCGGCATCAACCGCGCCGCGCTGGCCGAGGGTCTGGTGTTCGCGCAGCGCATGGGGCTCGACCCGTCCGCGTTTCTCGCCGTTGCGCGCGATTCGGCTGCCTGGTCGCAGATCATGGACGTGAAGGGCGCGAAGATGATCGCCGGCGACTTCACGCCCCACGGCAAGGTGACGCAGTCGCTGAAGGATTTCACGCTGATGCTCGATCAGGCGCAGCGGCTGGGACAGCAGTTGCCGCTGGGCGAGACCTACGCAGCGCTGATGCGCGGCTGCGTCGAGGCCGGTGAGGCGGACCTCGACAACGGCGCGGTGATACGCGAGATCGGGCGGCGGCGCCGGTAAGCCGCGCCGGCGGGGCCGTGCGCGGCGCATCGCTGCGCAATCGGCCGCTTGCCCGGCTCGCGCTCGGCTCAGTCGAGCTTGACGTCGAGCTTGCGCACCACCGTCGACCAGCGGGCGATCTCGCTCTTCATGTACGCGCCCAGCTGCTCGGGGGTGCCGCCGACCACCTCGGCGCCCTGCGCGCCGATCTTTCCACGGATGTCCGGATCGCGCAGGATGCGATTGAGTTCCGCATTGAGCCTGACGATCAGTTCGCGCGGCGAGCCCGCTGCAGCGGCCAGACCGAACCACGTGTACACCTCGTACCCGGCGAAGCCGATCTCGATCATCGTCGGCACGGCAGGCAGTTCCGGCGAGCGCCGGTCGCCGGTGACCGCAACCGCGCGCAGCTTGCCGCCCTGCAGGAACGGCATCGATGACACGAGGCTGTTCACCGCGAACTGCACGTTGCCCGCGCGCAGGTCCGCCAGGGCTTCCGGCGAACCGCGATAAGGCACGTGCAGCGTGCGCACGCCCGCCATCTGGTTGAGCATCTCGACCGACAGGTGGCTCGGGGTACCTGCGCCGGAAGTGGAGTAGGCGAGTTCGCCTGGGCGGGCCCGCGCGAGCCTGACCAGGTCGCGTACGTGCGTGACCGGCAGCGACGGGTGCACGAGCAGCACGCTGGGGCTGCGGATCATCTGGATCACCGGGGCGAAGTCGCGTACCGGGTCGTAGCCGATCTTCGGGTTGAGCAGTGTCGCGAGGCCGAACGAGCTTGCGCCGCCCACGAGCAGGGTGTGGCCGTCGGGTGCGGAGCGCGCGACGAACTCGGTGCCGATCGCGCCGCCTGCGCCGGTGCGGTTCTCCACCACGACCGGCTGGCCCATCGCCTCGGCGAGCTTCGGCTGCACCAGCCGCGCGAGGAAGTCGCCGGTCGCCCCGGGCGGAAACGGAATCACCAGCCGCAGCGGCTTCGCCGATACCGGCTGTGCGCCGGCCGAGCCGGGCAGGCCGGCGGCCGCGGCAGCGAGGGCAAGTACCCCCGCGGCTGCGGCGCCGGGGGTCATCGTGAGGTGCTCGGTGTGCATCGGATCCTCCTCGGTCGGTCCGTGTGCCAGTTGCCAAGTGCAGGTCAATCGAGGCGTGCAGGCGCCGCAATGCGGTAGCCGTACTCGCCTGCCGCCTCCACCAGCAGGTGCTGCAGGCTGCCGGCGAAACTGCGGGCGACGTAGACGTCGTAGCTCTGCCCGGCGGGCGCCGCGCCGGGGCTGCGCGGCGGATCGGCGCGCCGCTCGATCACCACGCGCAGCTTGCCGAAGCCGGTCATCGCGCACTGTCCCGCGCCGAACACCTGCGGGTCGAGATCGAGCCCGCAGCCGGCGGCAAGCACGTCGGCCGCGTGGCGACCCTGCAGATTGAGTGCGGTCCAGCCGTGGCCGACATCGACGAGCGCGCCGCGGGTGCCGGACAGTGCTGCGCTCAGTGCCGCCTCGACCTCGGCGCGGTCCGGCGCGGTGCAGCGGATCAGCCAGTCGCCGGGCCCGATCCACAACGCGCGCGCACGACCGTGCGGATCGCTTGCCGTGGCCAGTGCCGTATCCGGCAGCAGCAGGCCGGTGCGCGCCTGCAGCGCATCGCGCAGAGCGCTCGTTCCTGGTGCCGTGCGCAGATTGAGCAGCGCCATGCCTTCGATCGGGGTCAGCACAACGCCGATATGACCCTTGACCGGGCAGTCGCGCGGCGCGCTGTCCGGCACTGTGGCGAACGCGTTCACCGGCACCTCGCCCGGAACATCGCGTGCGGCAGGCTCAGCCACGCAGCCGCTCCCCGTCCGGGTCGACGAACACCGGGTGCACGACGCGGACCTCGACGCTCAGACGCCCGGTCGGCGACATCGCCCACAGTGTGCCGCCGATGCGCTGCTCGCCGCGACTCACCAGCGCGGTGGCGATCGAGCAGCCCACCGTCGGACTGAAGCAGGTCGAGGCGACGAACCCTTCCATCGGGTAGGGCGGCAACTGCCGCGGCTCGACCACCAGCATCGCCCCGCGCGGGATCGACTCGCGCGGGTTGACCGGCAGCAGGCCGACCAGTCGCGGCCGTTCAGGGTCGGCGAGCCCCGGTTTCGCGAGCGAGCGCCGCCCGATGAAGTCGCCGTCCTTGCGAATCATGCGCGCGAGGCCCAGATCGATCGGGGTCGTGCGCCCGTCGGCTTCCGACCCGACCACGAAGTGGCCTTTCTCGATGCGCATCACGCCCATCGCCTCGGTGCCATAGGCGACGATGCCCGCGCTGGCGCCGGCTGCGAGCAGCGCTTCCCAAACGGTCCGGCCATGTCCGGCCGGCACGTTGATCTCGTAGGAGAGTTCCCCGGAGAAGCTGATGCGGAACACCCGGGCCTTCACCCCGACGACGCGGCACTCGCGCCAGCCCATGTACGGCAGCGCGGCGTCGCCGACATCGACGTCGGCCACGCGGGCGAGTACCTCGCGCGCGCGCGGACCTGCCAGCGCCATCGCTGCCCAGTG
>CANGUQ010000122.1 GCA_947456915.1 Betaproteobacteria bacterium | reverse complement strand
GCACGCCGCCCGGATGCACGGGTCGCCCGGGCCACGCCACCGCAGCCGCCGACAACGTGCGGCTTGCGCGCCTGCGCGGGTGGTCGGGCGGGGAGTCATCAGGGCTCGTCGCGGCGCCACGGACCGCCCCGCAGCGCAGACTCGGCGCTTGCGAACAGACTTCCCGAATCGCCGTACCGCCCGTCATCGCGATCGATCGTTCCTGCTGGTCAGGCCAGACGGAGAAAGAATCGTGCCAATCGACAATCCTGACCGCTCGCGGACCGAACCAGTCCGCACCAGTCTGCGGCGGAGCGTGCACTGCATCGAGCACATCGATCCGGAATTCAGCATACACAGATGACCGTAGGCCAGCAACAATGAACATCGGTGGCGCAGGTACGCTGCCCGACACCGCGCGTATCCGATATATTTGTCGAGCGAGCGTGCGAGTACAGGCCACTGCGCGCGAAACTTGCTTGCTGAGCGGGGCTGCGCGGAGCGCGGCGCACCCGGCGCGATGGCAGCACCCGACTTCTGACAGGAACTGGCAGGCATGCGGCAGCGATGAAGGCGAACCATCAATCGAGTGCAGCGCGCGTTCATCGGCCGCTGCGGAGCATCGGCGCCGGAGCCGTACTGTTGCTGGCTGCGGCAGCGCCTGCGGCGGCCCAGTCCGAACCGCTCGCCCGCGAGGGTCAGTGGTGGCGAGATCCGCTCAACCTCGAGCGCCTGATCACCCAGCACCCGGACACCCCCTGGATCGGCGACCGCGTCCCCCTCGCCCCGCCGCCGGCTGCCGAGATCCCCAATCCCGACCGCCCGCTCACGCTGGCCGAACTGACCGATCTCGGCCTGCGCAACAACCCGCAGACGCGGCTCGCGTGGCAGGCGGCGCGCGCGGCTGCGGCGACCGTGGGGATCGAGCTGGCCGACTACTCGCTCCAGGCCTCCGGCGTGCTCAGTTATGTGCGGGCGCGCCAGATCACCCAGATCGGCGCGGTGCAACCGCTGATCGAACGTTACACGCCGACGGTCAACCTCAGCTACGCGCTGTTCGATTTCGGCGTGCGCTCGAACCAGGTCGAGGCCGCGCGCTTCAACCTGCTCGCGGCCAACCTGTCGCAGAACCGCGCGCTGCAGAGCGTTGCGTTCAGCGTCGAACAGGCCTACTACGCGCTGCTGGGCTCAGAGCAGCTGGTGCGTTCGGCGCAGGTGTCGCTGCGCAATGCCCGCACCACGCTGGAGGCCGCGGAGCGCCGCCGCCAGAGCGGGCTGGCGACGATCGGTGACGTGTACCGCGCCGAGACCGCGGTGTCGCAGGCGCAGCTCACCCTGCAGGTGGTGCAGGGGCAGGCCGCGCAGGCGCGCGGCAGGCTGGCCTTCGCCGCCGGGCTTCCGGTGACGACCCGCTACACCCTCGCGCCGGTGCCCGAGCAGCTGCAGTTCGCGGCGCTCACCGAGTCGGTGAGCGCACTGATCGAGCGCGCGAAGAACAACCGGCCCGATCTGATCGCAGCCGAGGCGACTGCGCGGTCGCTCGCAGCGAACGCACGCGCGGTCGCCGCCGCCGGTCTGCCGTCGGTGGTGGCCACGGGCTCCTACGCTCAGAACTATTTCGTCAGCCGCCCGGACACCAACAACTGGAGTGTCGGCGTGGCGGTGAACATCCCGCTGTTCACGGGTTTCCGTGACACCTACAACACCCGCCTCGCCGAGGCGAACACCGAGCGCCAGCGCGCCGCGCGCGACCTGCTCTCCAATCAGGTCGAACTGGACGTCTGGCAGGGTTACTTCAATCTGGAGACCGCTGCCACGGCGCTGAAGACGGCGCAGTCGCTGGTGCGCACTGCCGCGCAGTCGCTGGAGGTGGCGGAGGCGCGCTACCGGGGCGGCGTGGGCTCGATGCTCGACGTGATCACGGCGCAGGCGGACGACGTGAACGCCCGCGTGCAGCAGATCAATGCCCAGTTCAACTGGTACACCGCGTTCTCGCAACTGAACTTCGCGCTCGGCGCGCTGCCGGTGGCTGGTGCTGGTGCTGGTGCCAGCGCGCCTGCGGCGCTCGGTCCTGCACAACCTCCGTCTCTGCCGACACAGAAGAAATAGACATGAAACGACTGATCACAGTTCTCGCCGGTCTCGCCATCATCGCGGCGGCCCTCGGTCTGGGCGCCTGGCAGATGGGCAAGTGGGATCCGTTCGGGGCCGGCGCGGAGGGCGGCAAGTCCGACAAGAGCGCGACGAAGGACGGCAAGAAGGAAGCCGGCAAGGGTACCCGTCCGCCAGTCGTCGTGCGCACCGCCCGCGTCGAGGTCGGGCCGATGCCGGTGGTGATCGACGTCGTGGGCACCATCGAGTCGGAGCACGTGGTCGCGGTGCGTCCGCAGGTCTCCGGTCTGCTCACCCAGGTGCTGGTGAAGGAAGGTGACCGGGTCAAGGCAGGCCAGCCCATGTTCCGTATCGACACGCGCCAGTTCGACGCCTCGGTCAATCAGGCGAAGGCGGCGGTCGCGCGCGACCAGGCGAATCTGGAGCTGGCGCGGGCCAACGAGAAGCGGCTCAAGCCCCTGCTCGACCGCGACTTCATCACCCGCGCCGAGTACGACACCGCCGTCGCCAACGTCGCCGCGCTGCAGGCGCAGGTCGAGGCCAACCGCGCCCAGCTGGAGCAGGCGCAGGTGCAGCTCGACTACACCTTCATCCGCGCCACCATCGACGGGCGGCTGGGTGCGCTGTCGGTGCGCGCCGGCAACCTCGTCTCCGCCTCGACCTCCTCGACCAGCGTGCCCCTGGTGACGATCAACCGCACCAATCCGGTGCTGGCGAGCTTCAACGTGCCGCAGGAGTTCCTGAGTGTCGTGCGCAAGTACCAGCAGTCGGGCGAGCTGGTGATCCAGGTGATGCGCGAACAGGGCGCCGACGTGATCGCCGAGGGCAGGCTCGTGTTCATCGACAACAACGTGAACTCGCAGACGGGCACGATCACGATGAAGGCGCAGCTGAAGAACGACAAGGAACTGCTGTGGCCGGGTCAGTTCGTCGCCGTGCGCATGGTGCTCACCACGGAGCCGGAGGCCGTCAACGTGCCCGAGGCCGCGGTGCAGCCGGGCCAGCAGGGCTCCTTCGTCTATCTGTTCCAGACCCCCGAAGGCGAGGGGCCGGCGCGTGCGCGCGTGCGGCCGATCCGGATCGACCGGCAGGTCGGCGACCGCGTGGTGATCGCCTCCGGCCTGAAGGGCGGCGAGACCGTGATCACCGAAGTGCCGCCGGGCATGGGGCCGAACGCGCCGGTCCGTCTGCCGTCCAAGGGCGACGGCAAGAAGGGCGAGGGCAAGAAGGGTGAAGGCAAGGCCGCCGACGGCAAGGCTGCTGAAAGCAAGGGCGCGGATGCTGGCGCCAGGGCAACGGATGCTGGCGCCAAGGGCGCGGATGCCGGCGCCAAAGGAGCGGATGCTGGCGCCAGGGGAGCGGACGCTGGCGCCAGGGGGGCCGATGCTGCCGCCGGCAAGCGCGACAGCGGCGGCGAGCCGCGCAAGGCAGAAGGCGCCAAGTAACGTCACCTGGCGATCGTTGACGCGACCGCCCTTCCCCGCCGGCCGCGATGCCGGGCGGGGCGCAGGCTTCAGGGAGAACCGGCATGACCAACGTATCGATCTCGCGTCTGTTCATCGAACGTCCGGTGGCCACCGCCACCCTGATGATCGCGCTGGTGTTCTTCGGCTTCCTCGGCTTCAAGAAGCTGCCGGTCAACGAACTGCCCAACGTCGACTTCCCGACGATCCTCGTCACCGCGCAGTTGCCCGGCGCCAACCCGGAGATCATGGCGACCACCGTCGCCACCGTGCTCGAGCGCCAGTTCAGCACGATCGCCGGCCTGGATACGATGAGTTCGATCTCGTACGACGGCTCCGTGCGCATCACGCTGCAGTTCGATCTCGACCGCGACATCGACGCCGCAGCCCAGGACGTGCAGTCGGCCATCTCGGTGGTGCAGCGCAGACTGCCCGAGGGCATGGAGCCCCCGACCTCGCGCAAGCTCAATCCGGCGGATTCGCCGATCCTGTTCCTCGCCTTCACCGGCGACACGCTGCCGCTGTCGAAGCTCAACGAGTTCGCCGACACCCGCATCGCGCAGCGCCTGTCGATGATCCAGGGCGTGGCGCAGGTGCAGATCTTCGGCTCGCAGAAGTACGCGCTGCGCCTGCTCGTCGACCCGAACAAGCTCGCCAGGCGCAATCTGGGGCTCGAGCAGGTGGTCTCGGCCGTGCAGCAGGGCAACAGCAACCTCCCCTCGGGTTCGATCGACGGCGCGGCGCGCAGCTACTCGGTGAAGGTCGACGGCTCCATCGACTCGGCGCAGCAGTTCCGCAACGTGATCGTTGCCTATCGCGACGGGGCGCCGGTGCGCTTCGGCGACGTCGGCCGCGTCGAGGAAGGCGTGGAGAACGACAAGTCGTGGACGTGGTTCAACACCGAGCGCGCGATCGTGCTGGCCATACAGCGCCAGCCCGGCTCGAACACGGTCGAAGTGGTCCGGCGAATCAACGAGGTGCTGCCCGAGCTCACGCCCTCGCTGCCGGCCGGCGCGAAGATGGAAGTGATCTTCGACCGGTCGGAGTTCATCAAGGCCTCGATCAACCAGGTCTACGTGAAGCTGCTCACCGCGACCTCGTTCGTGATCCTGGTCATCCTGCTGTTCCTGCGCGACCTGCGCGCGACGATCATCACCGCGCTGGTGCTGCCCACGTCGATGATGGGCACGTTCGCGGTGATGTACCTGCTCGACTACTCGATCAACAACCTGTCGCTGATCGCCATCATCCTGGCGGTCGGCTTCGTGGTCGACGACGCGATCGTGATGCTGGAGAACATCGCCCGCCACGTCGAGATGGGCAAGACGCGCATGCAGGCCGCGTTCGACGGCGCGCAGGAGATCGGCTTCACCATCCTCTCGATGACGGTGTCGCTGGTGGCGGTGTTCCTGCCGATCCTGTTCATGGGCGGCCTGCTGGGACGGCTGTTCACCGAGTTCGCGGTGACCATCGGCATCGCGGTGACCCTGTCGGGTCTGATCTCGCTGTCGCTCACGCCGATGCTGTGCAGCCGCTATCTTTCCGCTCATCACAGCAATTTCTTCATCTTCAACTGGTTCGATGCGGCGTTCGAGATGTCGCGTCGCGGCTACGAGGTGTCGCTGCGCTGGTGCATGCGCTGGCGTCTGCTGATGCTGCTGCTGTCGCTGGTGGTGCTGGGGGCCACGGTGTACCTGCTCAACACGATCAAGCAGGGATTCATTCCGAGCCAGGACACCAGCGTGATCAACGTCAATACCCGCGGCCCCGAGGGCATCCCGTTCGAGGACATGGCGCGTCGCCAGAAGGCGTTGACCGAGGTCATCCTGAAGAACCCCAACGTGGCCGGCATCCGCTCGAGCGCCGGGCAGGGATTCGGCGGCGTGTCGCAGGCCAACGTGGGCTCGATGACGGTGCGGCTGAAGCCGCTCGCCGAGCGGACGGCGCGCGCCGACGAGGTGATCGAGCAGCTGCGCGAGGCCACCCGCGGGCCGGGCGGCCAGGGACTGCGGGTGATCTTCATCAATCCGCCGGCGATCAATCTGGGCACCGGCGTGGGCAACGCCGACTTCCAGCTGGTGCTTGCCGGCTCCGACCTGACCGGGCTGTACGGCCCGGCGGAGGAGCTCGAGCGCCGGCTGCGCGAAGTGCGCACGCTGCGCGACGTCAACACCTCGCTCGAGCTGCGCAACCCGCAGCTGCAGATCCACATCCTGCGCGACCGCGCAGCCGCGTACGGCATCACGCCGCAGCAGATCGAGGCGGCGATGTACAACGCGTTCGGCGGGCGGCAGATCAGCACCCTGTACGGCGCCACCGACCAGTACGACGTGATGCTCGAGGTGGACAAGGCCTTCCAGCGCGACATCAACGCGCTGGCGATGATCTACGTGCAGAGCCCGAGCGGCGTCACCGTGCCCCTGTCTACCGTGGCGCAGATCAAGCGCACGGTAGGCCCGATGACGGTGTCGCACTTCGGCCAGCTCGCCTCGGTGACGCTGTCGTTCAACGCCGCAGCCGGGGCGTCGGTCGGCGAGGCGATCGACGATGCGCTGCGGGTGGCGCGCGAGACGGTGCCGCCCGACGTGTCGATCAACCTGACCGGCCGCGCCAAGTTCTTCCAGGAGTCGACCAAGGCGCTGCCGGTGCTGCTGCTGATCACGATCATCGTGATCTACGGCGTGCTCGCCATCCTGTACGAGCACTTCGGCCACCCGATCACGATTCTCACCGCACTGCCGCTCGCGGGCTTCGGCGCGCTGCTCACGCTGATCCTGTTCGGCAAGGAACTGAACATCTTCAGTTTTGTCGGCATCATCCTGCTGGTGGGTCTGGTCAAGAAGAACGGCATCATGATGGTGGACTTCGCGCTGCAGCTGCAGCGCGAGAAGCTGCTCACGCCGATCGAGGCGATCGTGCAGGCCTGCGTCGTGCGCTACCGGCCGATCATGATGACCAGCTTCGCTGCGGTGTTCGCCACCCTGCCGATCGCGATGGCGAGCGGCGAAGGCGCCGAGTCGCGCCAGCCGATCGGGCTCGCCGTGGTGGGCGGACTGATCTTCTCGCAGCTGCTCACGCTGTACATCACCCCGACCTTCTTCGTGAGTCTCGACCGGCTGATGCGCTGGCTGCGCGGCGATCGACGGCGGCCGGAAGAGGCACACTGGATTCCGGCGGGGGATGCGGCGGCGACGGCAAGGCCGGAGGGCACAGCCGAGCCGGCACCGAGCCGGGCGCACTGATCGGTCGGGAGCACGGTGTCGGCGCGACACCGTGCCGCCCCCCGGCCCTGCGCCGCACTGAACCCGCGGCCGCCGGCGCACCGCGCGCGCGCAGCGCATTCGGCAGGGGCTAAAGATCGCGGGAGACGCGCCGTTAAGACGCTACCGTCTCAAGGTATCGCGTCGAGCTCCCATGGCATCTCCCGCTTCACCCGCGCCGTCTGCCGCTACCGTGCACCACCTCCCTGTCGACGCGGCGCTCGACGCGCGGCTGTTCCAGAGCCTGTCGCAGCGCGCGCTGCCGATCGATCCCGCTCGCCTGCCCCAGCTGTCTCCAGCCGCGGCGAAGCTCGCCTCGACCGACGTGAACGAGATCGCCTCGGCGCGCGAGTTCTGCCGACTGATCGAGCACGAGCCCGCAGTGGTCGCGCGGCTGATCGGCCTGGCCAACTCGGTGGCGTTCGGACTGCCCGGAAAGCGCTTCAACACGCTGGAACAGGCGCTGATGCGCATCGGTCTGCACCAGTCGGTGCTGATCAGCCTCGCGCTGCTGTGCAGCCAGTCGATCGGCACTGCGGTGAGCGCGCGCTGGCGCAGCGCGCTCTGGGCTCATGCCCTGTGCACTGCGGCCCTGTGCCACAAGATCGCGCGCGAACTCGGCAGTTGCGAGCCCAACGATGCCTATCTCGGCGGCCTGATCTACGACATCGGACTGATGGCCGTCGAGTGCGTGCAGGGCGGCACGCTCGACGCACTGGAGGCCGCAGCGCTCGCCGAGGGCCGTACGCTGCGCGAGGTCGAGGACGAGCGGGTCGGGGCCGTACGCGACGAACTGGCCCGCCATCTGCTGACCAACTGGTCGGTGCCGTCGCGGATCATCGACGCGGTGTGCACGCGCGCGCTGCCGAAGATGCAACGCGACTCGATGCCGGCGGTGCTGTGGTGCGCCGACCGTCTCGCCCGTGCACGCCCGCTGGTCGAGGCGGTGTATGCCGACGACGAACCGCCGTTCGATCTGGCGATCTGCAGCGAACAGAACCTGCCCGAGGCGTTTCGCAGCGTCTGCTCGCTCTCCCCGATCGAAGTGCAGAAGATCCAGGAGCGCGTCGCCGGACAGGTACAGGCATTGCGGGCGATGGCCTCGATGTTCGCGCATGTCCACTGACCCGCGACAGCCGCCATCGGCCCCCTGACTCCCGGCACGCGAAGCGTGCTCCGGCCGCAGCGCGATCCAGCACGACCGCCCCACGAAACAACCGATACCGCGCCATGGACGACTCGCTAGACTTCACCGCCACCGCCACCGCCACTGCTCCCGCCCCGGCACGCGCACCGGCAGCCCCGCCCCCGCCGCCGAACAGCCCCCTGAGCCGGCTGCAGGCGCGCCTCGAGACGCTCGACCTCACCGGGTTGCCCCGTGTGTCACCGGTGGCGAGCAAGCTGGCGGCGCTGAATCCGGCAGACCTCGACTCGACCCGGGAGTTCTGCCAGCTGATCGAGCAGGAACCGATCTGCGTCGCTCGCCTGATCGGCCTCGCCAACTCGGTCGCGTTCGGCGTGCCGGGCAAGAAGTTCAACTCGCTCGATGCCGCAGTGGCGCGCATCGGACTCGAGCGCTCGGGACAGATCGCGTTCGGGATGCTGTGCGGTCAGGCGCTCAACAAGGGGCTGTCGAAGGCGTGGTGCGAGTTCCTGTGGATGCACGCGATGGCCGTGGCCCACGGCGCGAGCCTGATCGCGAACAAGGTCGCGCCGCAGGAGCGCGCCAATGCCTATCTCGCCGGCATGATCTACGACATCGGAACGCTGGTCATCGAGTGCCTGCAGCCCGGTACGCTCGACGTGCTGCTGGAGACGGCCGAGACCCGCGAGCTCAAGCTGGGCGAGGTCGAGAACGTGATGCTGGGCAAGGCCCGGCGTGCGGTGTCCACCGCGCTGCTGGAGAAGTGGAGTCTGCCCGACGAGATCATCGTTGCGGTCGCCGAACGGGACCCGGAAGCGCTGGAGCCCGATTCGCTGCCGGCGATCCTCGCGGTGGCCGACGACCTCGCGCGCACCAGCGCGGTACTCGGGGCCGTGTACGCCGACGTCGAATCGCCGCTGCCGCTCGGCTCGGTGATGCTGGAGGAGATCTCGCCGCGCCGCGCCGGTCTGGTCTCGCTCGACGAAGACGCGCTGATGACGCTGGCCGAGCGCCTGTCCGGCCAGGTGCTGGCCATGCGCGCCACCGCACAGACCTTCGCGCAGACCTCCTGATCAGCCGCCGCGCAGCACCCCTGCCGCGACCGACCGGGGCAGCCCGCTGCCGCGTCAACACGCCTCAGCACGCGTCAACCCGCCTCAGCACGCGGCAACCCGCATCAGCACGCGTCTGCACGCGGCAGCACGCGGCAGCACGCGGCAGCACGCGGCAGCACGCGGCAACCCGCGGCAGCGTACGCAGGACCGCGGTGCTGCGCTACCCTAGGCTGATGCACCCTCGATCGGCGGCACGCTCCGGCAGCGAACGATCTCCCGCGCGCCGGCAGGCCGCTGGCGTGTCGCGCCGGATCGCACGCGCGTTCGGACGGGCTGCCCTGCTCGGCGCACTCGGTGCCGCCTCAGCCGGGTGTGCGCAGGCGCCG
>CANGUQ010000121.1 GCA_947456915.1 Betaproteobacteria bacterium | reverse complement strand
GCGCCGCAGCGGCGGCGAGCGCGGCGTCTCCCGGCAAGCCGGCAGCGGCTGCCCCCGTGCCGTTCCCGGTGAAGATCGGGCGCATCAGCATCAATGGCGGCAACATCAACTTCAGCGACAACTTCGTCAAGCCCAACTATCGGGTCAATCTCACGGGCATGGCCGGCTTCGTGTCCGCGCTCACCACCGAGTCGGGCAGCATCGCCGACCTCGAATTGCGCGGCCGGCTCGACCAGAGCGCGCCAGTCGAGGTCATCGGGCGGCTCAATCCGCTGGTGAATCCGCTGTTCCTCGACATCAGGTCGGCGATCCGTGGCGCGGAGCTGTCCACCCTGACGCCCTACTCGACCAAGTACACCGGCTACGGCATCGAACGCGGCCGGCTGACGCTGAACACCAGCTACCGGCTGGAAGGGCGCAAGCTCGCTGCGGAGCATCGCATCTTCCTCGACCAGCTGACCTTCAGCACCGAGCGCATCGAAGGCCCCTCGGTCATCAAGCTGCCGATCCTGTTCGCGGTGCGGCTGCTGCAGAACCGGCGTGGCGAGATCGATCTCAGCCTGCCGATCAGCGGCACGCTCGACGATCCGCAGTTCCGGCTCGGACCGATCATCTGGCAAGTGGTAGTCAACCTGATCACGCGCGCGGTCACTGCGCCGTTCGCCCTGCTCGGTTCGCTGGCCGGTGGCGGTGCTGCCGAGCAGTCGTTCGTCGAGTTCAGCCCGGGCAGCGCTGCCCTGAGCGCAGAGGCACAGAAGCGGCTGCTCGGTCTGGCCAGGGCCCTGGCCGATCGCCCTGCGCTGCGCCTGGAACTGTCGGGGCTGGTCGACCCCGAGGCCGACCGCGAGGCGCTGCGTCGCGCCGAGGTCGAGGCCGCCGTTCGGGCCCAGAAGGCCCGCGATCTCGCGCGCCGCGGGGAGGCGGTGCCCGCGATCAGCGAGATCAGACTCGATGCGAAAGAGTACGAGACGTTCCTCCGCGCGGCCTACCGGGATGCGACGTTTCCCCGGCCGCGCAACGCGGTCGGCATGCTGCGCGATCTGCCGGCGGCGGAGATGGAGGCGCTGCTGCTCGCCAACGTCAAGGTCGGCGACGATGAACTGCGGCTGCTCGGCACCGAGCGCGCACGCGCGGTCGAGGCGCTTCTGGTACGCGACAAGGAGATCAGTCCGGAGCGGATCTTCCTGGTCGCACCCAAGGCCCCCGGTGCGGAGGCGAAGGAGATGCTGCCGCGAGCGCGCGTGGACATGGCGATCCGCTAGCGTGCACCACCACCCCGCGCCTGCGAGCGCCCGCCCGCCCGAACCGGCTGCACCGCCCGCCGGACCGCGGCCGTACATCTGCCTGCATTCCGTGGCTCACCACCTGTTTCCCGTCACGTCCCGCCTGGCCCGATGAACCCTGCCCCGCCGCCCGACGGCCGTGTACGCATCTCGAAACTGCTTGCCGAGCGCGGCGTGTGTTCCCGCCGCGAAGCCGACGCTTACATAGAACGTGGCTGGGTCAGCGTCGACGGGGTGGTGGTCACCGAACTGGGCACGCGCGCGCTGCCCAGCCAGACGATCACGCTGGCTGCCGCCGCGCGCTCGACGCAGCAGCAGCGCGTCACGGTACTGCTGCACAAGCCCGTCGGCTACGTCTCGGGCCAGCCCGAGCCCGGCTACCAGCCGGCGGTGACGCTGATCGACGCGGGCTCGCGCTGGCGCGACGATCGCGCACCGCAGCGCTTCGAGCGTGCCCACCTGCGCGGCCTCGCTCCCGCGGGCCGTCTGGACATCGATTCCACCGGACTGCTGGTGCTGACCCAGGACGGGCGCATCGCGCGCCAGCTGATCGGCGCCGACAGCGTGATCGAGAAGGAATATCTGGTGCGCGTGGAAGGGCGGCTCGACGCCGCCGGCCTCGCGCGGCTCAACTTCGGGCTCAGCCTTGACGGCGTGGCCCTGAAGCGCGCGCGCGTGAGCTGGCAGAACGAGGATCAGCTGCGCTTCGTGCTGCAGGAAGGCAGGAAGCGCCAGATCCGACGCATGTGCGAGCTGGTCGGGTTGCGCGTGAGCGGGCTGAAGCGGGTGCGCATCGGCCGCGTGCGGCTCGGCGACCTGCCCGCGGGTCAGTGGCGCTACCTCGGCGAGCAGGAGCACTTCTAGCCCGCGGCTATAATCCGCGTCCCGGTTGATCCGACCGCACGTGGAGAGTTCGCGATGGCTGCAAAGATGGCGCTGCCCCTGGATGGCGTGAAGGTGATCGACCTCACCAACGTGCTCGCCGGCCCGTTCTGCACGATGACGATGTCGGACATGGGCGCCGACGTGCTCAAGGTCGAGAACTTTCCCGAGGGCGACCTGTCGCGCCGCCTGTCGCCGAAGATCAACGACGAGAGCTACTGCTTCGCGATGGTCAACCGGAACAAGCGCAGCATCGGCCTCGACCTGAAGAGCCCGCGCGGCAAGGAAGTGTTCATGAAGCTGGCCGCCGGCGCCGACGTGATCCTGGAGAACATGCGCCCGGACGCGAAGTTCCACATGGGCGTGGACTACGAGTCGGTGAAGAAGGTGAACGAGCGGATCATCTACGCTTCGATCTCGGGCTTCGGCCAGACCGGCCCCTACGCGAAGAAAGGCGGCTACGACATCGTCGCGCAGGGCATGACCGGCATCATGCGCATGACCGGCGACCAGGGCGGGCGTCCGGCCAAGGTCGGCATCGCGATGAACGACATCGCGGGCGGCATCACCGCCCTGTACGCAATCCTCGCTGCCTACATCCACCGGCTGCGCACCGGCGAAGGCCAGTATCTGGAAACCTCGCTGGTCGACGCCGGACTCGCGTGGATGATGTGGGAGACCGCGGCGTTCTTCGGCGCCGGCGAGGTGGCGACGGCGAACGGCACACGGCATCGGCGCTCGGCGCCGTACCAGGCGTTTCGCACCGCCGACGGCTACGTCACCGTGGGCGCCAACAGCGAGAAGATGTGGACGAGCTTCTGCAACGACGTGCTCGGGCGCCCGGACATGCTGGAAGACGCCCGCTTCAAGGGCCTGCAGAACCGGCTCGCCAACGTCGATGCGCTGCAGGAGGAGATCGAGCAGGTGCTGACCACGCAACCCACCTCGCACTGGGTGCCGCTGCTCGACCGCGCCGCAGTGCCGGGCGGTCCGGTGTACACCTTCGACGAGATGGTCGAGGACCCGCACGTCAAGGCGCGCGAGATGTTCTTCGACATCGAGCATCCGATCATCGGCAGGATGAAGAACATCGGCTATCCGGTGAAGTTCTCGCGCACGCCGCAGCAGTTCCGCTCGGCGGCGCCATGGCTGGGCCAGCACACGACCGAAGTGCTCACCGGTCTGGGTTACGACGCCCAGGCCATCGAGTCGCTGTTTCGCGACGAGGTGGTGTTCGACAAGTACCGCAAGCAGGCGTGAACCCGACGAAACGACGCGCGATCTTCGAGCGCTTCGCGCGCGCCAATCCGCATCCGAAGGGCGAGCTCGACTGGCGCACCCCGTTCCAGCTGCTGATCGCGGTGATCCTCTCGGCGCAGGCCACCGACCGCAGCGTCAACGCCGCCACTGCGACGCTGTTCAAGGTGGCGCCCGGTCCGCGCGAGATGCTTGCGCTGGGGCGCGAGGGCATCGAGCGGCACATCCGGACGATCGGGCTGTTCCGCTCGAAGGCCAGGCACGTCGAGGAGACCTGTCGCATCCTGCTCGCAGAGCATGGTGGAGAGGTGCCGAGCGAGCGCGCGGCGCTGGAGCGTCTTCCCGGAGTGGG
Source organism: Betaproteobacteria bacterium (assembly GCA_947456915.1). GTDB lineage: Bacteria > Pseudomonadota > Gammaproteobacteria > Burkholderiales > CAIKXV01 > CAIKXV01. Next base: position 5,678 of record CANGUQ010000121.1, on the reverse strand, counting down.
CCGCAAGACCGCCAACGTGATCCTGAACATCGCCTTCGGTCAGCCGACGATCGCCGTGGACACGCACCTGTTCCGACTGGGCAACCGCATCCCGATCGCGCCGGGCAGGACCCCGCTGGAAGTGGAACACAGGCTGCTCAGGTTCGTGCCGCCGGAATATCTGCAGCACGCGCACCACTGGTTGATCCTGCACGGCCGCTACGTCTGCAAGGCGGTGAAGCCGGACTGCCCGAACTGCCTGATCAACGACCTGTGCGAGTACCGGAAGAAGACTCCGGCGCCAGCCGCGTCCTGATGCGCGCACGCTGCCGGCGCCGATAGCGATGTTCCAGCCCTCCCGCGACGAAGCCCGCAGCTTTCTCGTGCAGACGTGGCGCAAGCGCCGTGCGGGCGAGGTGCTGACGCCGCTCGAGGCGATCGCCGCCGAGGTGATCGACATGCACCCGGAGTACCACGCGCTGCTCGAAGCGCCCGACGGCGAACTGCAGCGCGGCTACACGCCTGCCGAGGGCGAGGTGAACCCGTTCCTCCACCTGCACCTGCATCTTGCGATCGCCGAGCAGATCTCGATCGATCAGCCCCCGGGCATCCGCAGTGCGTACGAGCGCATGGCAAGTCGCACCGGCGACGCGATGAGCGCGCAGCATGCGCTGATCGACTGTCTCGCCCACACGCTGTGGCGCGCCCAGCGCGACGGCGCGCCGCTCGACGCGCAGGCCTACGCCGAGTGCATCGCGCGTGCTGCTAGCGGACGACGGTGAGCGGCCCCTTCATCCGCGCGTAGTGCGCGGCGAGGTCGCGGAAGTCCTGGTCGGTGAGCTTGTCGATCTGCGCGCGCATCACGGCGTTCTTGCGCCCGCCGTCGCGGTAGGCGCGCAACGCGTGCAGGAGATAGTCCTCGTGCTGCCCCGCGATGCGCGGGAACGTCGGCGCGATGCTGTTGCCGTCCTCGCCGTGGCAGGCTGCGCAGGGCTTGGCCAGTTCGACACCCCGCTGGGCGTTCTGCGCCGAGGCGCTCGCTGCCGCCAGTACCAGGGCGACGCCGGCGAGCAGCGACGCGATGGCCCGATTCGAGAGATTGAACGACATCGTCACTTGCTCGCCGTGCGGGCGGCAGTGCCGCCCTGACCGTAGAAGGCTGCCAGATCGGCCATTGCCTGATCGGTCAGCGCCGAAGCAATCGCGCGCATCGTCGGATGCGAGCGCTCACCCGAGCGGTACGCCTGAAGCGCCGCGACGATGTACTCCGGGTGCTGGTTGCCCAGCTTCGGAATCCGGAACACCTCGGGGTACGCGTTGCGCAGCCCGGCGATGCCGTGGCAGCCCGCGCACATCGTGGCGCGCTGGGCGCCCGTCCTGGCATCCCCGGTCAGCGGCTGTGCCGCGACCGACCCGGCCATCAACGCCATCCCGATCAGGACCGGGATTCGCACCCAGCCAGCCGGCCTTGCTCCCACGCCTGCATTTTTCATCGAAACCACTGCTTTCTCGCACTGCAACGTGGCCGGACTTTAATGGAATCCGGGGGTGACGGTCAACCGAGTGAGTGCTCCCGCCATCGCGTGCACTGCGCCCCTGCGCGGCCGTCGGTGGCGCGGCCGGCGGGACGACGACGTACCCGGACGCGCGACCCGCGCCGTCGTGACGGCGCACGCCCGATCGCGAAGGTTTGCTGCACGAGCGACGTTCGCCGATAATCGTTGCAGGGAGTGACGGGGCCGGCGCCGTGCCGGGTACAGCCCCCCGCGCATCGACGCCTCGCAAATTGTCAGCGACCCCCAGTGAACCGAACGCCGCACGCGGCACCGCGGCGCGCGTGTTCCCATGCCTGCTCTGGTGGCCGCGGCTCGATGGCCCGACGGTTCGCGCAGATCTCGTCGCCGGTCTGACCGGTGCCGTCATCGTCCTGCCGCAGTGCGTGGCCTTCGCCACGCTCGCCGGCATGCCGATCGAGTACGGCCTGTACTGCGCGATGCTGCCCGCGATCGTCGCCGCCCTGTTCGGTTCGTCGTGGCACCTGGTGTCGGGTCCGACCAACGCGATCTCGATCGTGCTGTTCGCCTCGCTCGCGCCGCTGGCCGAACCCGGCAGCGCACGTTACGTCGAACTCGCGCTCACGGTGACGCTGCTGGTGGGCGTGATGCAGCTGGCGATGGGGCTCGCGCGGCTGGGCGCGCTGGTCAACTTCATTTCGCACACGGTGATCGTCGGCTTCATGGCCGCGGCGGCGGTGGTGATCATCGACGCGCAGGTGAAGACGTTCTTCGGGCTGGACATCCCGCGCGGCGCGAGTTTTTTCGAGACCTGGGGCACGCTGCTGTCGCGTCTGCCCGACATCGACACGGCGGTCACCGCCGTGGGCGCGATCACCCTCGCCTGCGCGGTCGTGGTGCGTCGCTGGAGACCGCGCTGGCCGTACATGATCCTCGCGATGATCGTGGGCAGCATCGCGGCGTGGCTGATCGAACGCAGCAGCGCGGGCGGCACGTCCATCACCACGGTCGGCGCGCTGCCCGCCTCGCTGCCGCCGCTGTCGCTGCCGTCGCTGTCGCTGGTGTCGCTGCAGGAGACGGCTGCGATCGCGCTGGCACTCACGATCCTCGCACTCACCGAGGCGGTGTCGATCGCACGCAGCATCGCGGTGCGATCCGGCCAGCGCATCGACAGCAACCAGGAGTTCATCGGCCAGGGGCTGTCCAACCTCGCGGGGGCGTTTTCCTCGAGCTATGCCTCCAGCGGCTCGTTCAACCGCAGCGGCGTGAACTACGATGCCGGCGCGCGCACGCCGCTCGCGGCAGCCTCCTCCGCCCTGTTCCTGCTCGTCATCCTGTTCGCGGTGGCGCCGCTGGCCGCCTATCTCCCCCACGCGGCGATGGCAGCGGTGCTGCTGGTGGTGGCGTGGGGTCTGATCGACCGGCGCGGCATCCGCCGCATCCTGAGCTCCAGCCGCAGCGAGTCGATGGTGCTCGCGCTCACCTTCTTCTCCGGCGTGTTCGTGAGCCTGGAGTTCTGCATCCTCGCCGGCGTGCTGCTCTCGCTCACGCTCTACCTGAACCGCACTTCCCGGCCTGCGCTGGTCGCGCTGCTTCCGCAGCAGAGTGCAGCCGGACGCCACTTCGCGCCGCTCGACGCGCGCACGCCGTGCCCGCAGCTGGCGGTGGTGCGCGTGGACGGTTCGCTGTTCTACGGCGCGGTCGAGCACGTGCGCGACCGGCTGGTCGACCTCGCCGGCAAGGCGCCCGGCCAGCCGCGCCACCTGCTGCTGGTCGGCGACGGGATCAACCTGCTCGACATCGCCGGGGCACACATGCTGGAGGACGAGGCCGCGCGCCTCGCGGCCGCTGGCGGCGGCCTGTATCTGGCCGGGATGAAGCCCCCGGTGCTGGAGATGCTCGAGCGCAGCGGCGCACTGCACGGCATCGGCGCCGCGCACGTGTTCGACACCAAGGCGACGGCGCTGCCGGCGATCTATGCCCGCCTCGACCGCGACACCTGCCGCGACTGCGCGGTGCGCGCGTTCGGCGAGTGCAGCGAGCGGCTGCCCGACGGCTCGACGCGGTGAGCGTGCCCCGGTTGCAGCGCCTGCTGCCCTTCCTGCGCTGGTGGCCGATGCGCATCGACACGCTGCGCGCCGACGCGGTGGCGGGCATCAGCGTCGCGCTGGTGCTGGTGCCGCAGTCGATGGCCTATGCCCAGCTCGCCGGCATGCCCGCCTACTACGGTTTGTACGCGGCGTTCCTGCCAGTGATCGTCGCCGCGCTGTGGGGCTCGTCCAACCAGCTCGCGACGGGTCCGGCGGCAGTGTCCTCGATCCTCACCGCCTCGGCGCTCGCACCGCTCGCCGCACTGGGCTCGGAGGCCTTCGTCACGCTGGCGATCCTGCTGGCGTTCATGGTCGGCGTGATCCAGCTGCTGCTCGGCCTGTCACGGCTGGGCAAGGTAGTGAGCTTCCTGTCGCATCCGGTGATCGTGGGTTTCACCTCGGCGGCGGCGATCATCATCGCGCTGTCGCAGCTCAACAAGCTGCTCGGACTGCCGATCGGACGCAGCCAGATGTTCCTCGCCGACATCTGGGAGATGCTCGGCCAGCTGCCGGACCTGCACCCGCCCAGCGTCGCCATCGGCGTGGCCGCGATGGGCATCATCTGGGCCTTCAAGCGCTGGCTTCCGAAGTGGCCGGGCGTGCTGGTGGCGGTGGTGCTCACCACGTGGGTGAGCTGGGCGATCGAGTTCGAACGCCGAGCCGAGGCGCCGCTCGCCGCACTCACCGACGAGCGCACGCGCGCGCTCGCCGACGAGTTCGAGGCGGTGAGACTGCGCATCGCGGCGCTCGACCGCGAGATCGTCTCGCTCGCCGAGCAGCGGGCACGCGCGCCCTCCGATCAGTCGCGCATGCAGTCGGCGATCGCCCGCCACGAGCTCGAGTTGCGGCGGCTCGAACGCAGCGACCTCGCACGCGAGAACGGCCTGCGACTGCGCGATCTGCGCAGCGTCGATCTGGTGCTCGACGCCGCCAGCACGAGCGGCCCGGACGGTGCGCGCGGCGCCGCGACGCTGCGCCCGGCGCAGGACGCAGCCGCGAGCGGAGTACGCTGGCGCATCCGCGACGTGCGCGGCGGGATGCTGCAGCTGTCGGGCGGCGGCGAGGTGGTGGGGTTCATCCCGCCGGGCCTGCCGGCGGTGCAGGCGCCCGCATTCTCGTGGGACGCGGTGCGCTCGCTGCTCACCGCTGCGCTGGTGATCGCCCTGGTGGGCTTCGTCGAGGCGATCTCGATCGCCAGGGCGATCGCGGCCAGGACGCGTCAACGCGTGGACGCGAACCAGGAGCTCATCGGTCAGGGCCTGAGCAACCTCGTCGGCAGCTTCACCCAGGCGTTCCCGACGATGGGGTCGTTTTCGCGCTCGGCGGTGAACTTCAGCGTCGGGGCGAAGACCGGCTTCGCCTGCGTGATCACCGGCCTGCTGATCATGCTCACGCTGCTGGCGCTGACGCCGCTCTTGTACCACCTGCCGCAGGCGGTGCTGGCGGCGATCATCATGATGGCGGTGGTGAACCTGATCGACTTCAGGGCGATGCAGCGCGCCCGGATCGCGCACCCGCACGACGGCATCGCGGCGTGGTCGACGTTCGCCGCGACGCTGCTGCTCGCTCCTGCGCTCGACTACGGTGTGCTGGTCGGCGCGGCGCTGGCAGTCGGGCTCTATCTGTACCGCACGATGCAGCCGCGGGTGGCGTGGCTCGGCCGCCACGCCGACGGCACGCTGCGCGATGCGCGCGTGCACGGCCTGCCCACCAGCGAGAGGCTGGCGGTGCTGCGCTACGACGGGTCGCTGTATTTCGCCAACGTGCCGTACTTCGAGGACATGGTGCTGGAGGCGCTCGCAAGACAACCCGGTCTGCGCGAGATCCTGATCGTCGGCGACGGCCTGAATTCGATCGACGCTTCGGGAGTGGAGGCGATCGAACAGCTGCTCGATCGATTGCACAGCGCGGGCGTGGGTCTGTCGTGGTGCGCGCTCAAGCTGCAGGTCACCGAGGTGTTCGATCGCACCGGACTCACCGGGCGCATCGGTGCCGCACACCTGTTTCGCAGCGAGGATCAGGCGATCGCGGCGATCGCGCAGCGGCTGGTCGAGCCACAGATCGCCGCGAGGCTGCTGCCCGGCTGAGCGCAGCG
>CANGUQ010000120.1 GCA_947456915.1 Betaproteobacteria bacterium | reverse complement strand
GACCGCGCACCGGCGGGGCGAGCCGGTTGAGGAGGCCGGCGTGCATCGCCGCCGGGCCGCTGCAGCAGCGCGGCGACTACCCGGCGAGTTTCGCGCGCAGCAGGTCGTTGACCTGCTGCGGATTGGCCTTGCCGCGCGACTGCTTCATCACCTGTCCGACCAGCGCGTTGAACGCCTTGTCCTTGCCGGCGCGGAACTCCTCGACCGACTTCGGATTCGCCGCGAGCACCGCGTCGACGATCGCCGCCAGCGCACCCGTGTCCGAGATCTGGCGCAGGCCGCGCGCCTCGATCACCGTGTCGGCGTCAGCGGCTGCGCCTTCCCAGAGTGCAGTGAACACTTCCCTGGCAGTCTTCTGGTTGATCGTGCCGTCGGCGATGCGCGCGAGCAGCCCGGCCAGCTGCACCGGACTGACGGGCGAATCCGCGATCGTCCGCTCAGCTGCATTGAGCGCTGCGGCCAGTTCGCCGTTGATCCAGTTGGCGAGCGACTTGGCCGCCGCGGGGCCGCCCCCCGCAGCCTGCAGCGCGACGAGAAAGTAGTCGGCGGTGGCGCGCGAGCCGGTGAGCAGCGCGCTGTCGTAGGCGCTCAGCGCGCAGTCGCGCTCGAGCCGTTCGCGCAGGGCAGCGGGCAGTTCGGGCAGTTGCGCGCGCACGCGCTCCACCCACTGCGGCGAGATCTCCAGCGGCAGCAGGTCAGGGTCGGGGAAGTAGCGATAGTCCATCGCGTCTTCCTTGCTGCGCATCGCCCGCGTCTCGTCGCGCTCGGGATCGTACAGGCGTGTCTCCTGCACCACCGTACCGCCGGTCTCGATCAGATCGATCTGCCGATTCGCCTCGTGCACGATCGCCTGCTGCATGAAGCGGAAGCTGTTGAGGTTCTTGATCTCGCAGCGCGTGCCCAGCGCACCGCCGATGCGCCGTACCGAGACGTTGGCGTCGCAGCGAAACGAACCTTCCTGCATGTTGCCGTCGCAGATGCCGAGCCAGGTCACCAGTGCGTGCAGCGCGCGCGCATAGGCGACCGCCTCGGCCGCAGCGCGCTCGATGTCCGGTACCTGGATGTCGGGCTCGGTGACGATCTCCAGCAATGGCGTGCCGGCGCGGTTCAGGTCGATCCCGCTCATCCCGGCGAAGTCCTCGTGCAGCGACTTGCCGGCGTCCTCCTCGAGGTGCGCCCGCGTGAGGCGCACCGTCTTCGCATACGGCGCGAAACCCTCGCCCTCGACCATGCAGGTCACCGCGCCGCCCTGCACCACCGGGATCTCGTACTGGCTGATCTGGTAGCCCTTCGGCAGATCGGGATAGAAGTAGTTCTTGCGCGCGAAGATGCTGCGCGGGGCGATCGTCGCGCCCACGGCGAGCCCGAAGCGGATCGCGCGCTCGACCGCGCCGAGGTTGAGCACCGGCAGCACGCCTGGCAGCGCCAGATCGATGACGCTCGCCTGCGTGTTCGGTCGGGCGCCGAAGGCGGTCGAAGCGCCGGAGAAGATCTTCGACGCGGTCGACAGCTGCGCGTGTGTCTCCAGCCCGATCACCACCTCCCAGCCGGCGCGGGCAGGCGCAGCTGCGCTGCGCCCCGGGGTGCGTGAACGGGACTGGGGGACCGTGGTCATTGCCGGAGGCCTGAAGTGATTGGACGGGCTGGGGGATCGGCGGCGGCGACGGGCGGGGTGCGTCTGCGGGTACGGCTTGCGTGCAGACGTGGCCCCGACTGCAGCCGCTCAGCCGGCGAACGCCGCCGGCACACGCGTGTGCCAGTCGGTCGCGAGCTGGTACTGGTGCGCGACGTTGAGCAGGCGCGCCTCGTCGAAATAGTTGCCGATCAGCTGCAGCCCGACCGGCCGGCTCGCGTGCGCGCCTTCGCCGAACCCGCAGGGGATGCTCATGCTCGGCACGCCGGCCAGACTGCCCGGGATCGTGTACAGGTCGGACATGTACATCGACACCGGATCGGCCGCCTTCTCGCCGAAACCGAAGGCGACGCTGGTGGTGACCGGCCCGGCGATCACGTCGCACTGCGCGAACGCCCGCTGGAACTCGCTGGCGATCAGCCGGCGCACCTGCTGCGCCTTGATGTAGTAGGCGTCATAGTAGCCGTGCGACAGCACGTAGGTGCCGATCAGGATGCGCCGCTTGGGCTCATCGCCGAAACCTTCGGCGCGCGAGCGCTTGATCATGTCGGCGAGATCGCCGTGCTCGCGCGTGCGGTGTCCATAGCGCACGCCGTCGAAGCGCGACAGATTCGAGCTGCACTCGGCCGGCGCAACGACGTAGTAGACCGGGATGCCCAGTTCGGCATTGGGCAGCGAGATATCCACCAGCGTGGCGCCCAGGCCCCGATAGACCTCCAGCGCCGCGCGCACCGCACGCTCCACCTCGCCGTCGAGCCCGGCGGCGAAGAACTCCTTCGGCACGCCGATGCGCAGGCCCGCGAGCGGGCGCTCGAGATCGCGCGTGTAGTCTTCGTCGGCGCGCTCGACGCTGGTCGAATCCTGCGGGTCGAAGCCGCACATCGCCGACAGCACCCAGGCCGCATCCTCCGCCGAAGCGGTCATCAGGCCAGCGGTATCGAGGCTGGAGGCGAAGGCGATCATTCCCCAGCGCGACGGACGTCCGTAGGTCGGCTTGGTGCCGGTGATGCCGCAGAAGGCTGCGGGCTCGCGGATCGACCCGCCGGTGTCGGTGGCGCTCGCCACCGGTGCGAGCCGCGCGGCGACCGCCGCCGAGGAACCGCCGGACGACCCGCCGGGCACCGCCGCCGTGTCCCACGGGTTGAGCACCGGCCCGTAGGCGCTGTTCTCGTTCGACGAGCCCATCGCGAACTCGTCACAGTTCAGCTTGCCCAGCGTCACCATGCCGGCCCGGGCGAGCCGGGCAACCACCGTCGCGTCGAACGGGCTCATGTAGCCCTCGAGCATGCGGCTGGCGGCGGTCGAGGCGAAGTCGCGGGTGACGAAGATGTCCTTGTGCGCGATCGGCACGCCCAGCAGCGGCCCGCGCTCGCCGCCGGCGCGGCGCCGATCGGCATCAGCGGCCTGCGCCAGCGTGACCTCGGGGCGCACCTCGAGAAACGCATTCAACCGGCCGGCGGCGGCGATCCGGTCGAGAAACGCGCGCGCGAGCTCGACCGCCGACACGCCACCCGTCTCGAGCAGGCGCCCAAGCTGCGCGATCGAAAGCCGGTGCAGTTCGCTCATCCGTGCCTGCGCCCGCGGCTACTCGATCACCCGGGGCACCAGGAACAGGCCGTCCTGCTGCGCCGGCGCGTTGGCCATGTTGCGGTTGCGATCGGGATGGTCGGTCACCGCGTCCTCGCGCAGACGCTGTGCGCCGCCCAGCGGGTGCGCCATCGGCTCGATGCCGGTGGTATCGACCGCGCGCATGCGCTCGATCATGCCGAAGATGTCGTTCAGCTGGGCCAGCGTGCGCGCCGCTTCCTCGTCGGTGATGGCCAGGCGGGCGAGGTGGGCAATGCGCTGGATATCTTCCTGGCGAAGCGACATGGAATCTGGGACGCGGGGCAGAGGGCCGACCGACGGCGGCAGGGCCATCCGTCCCTCGGGACAGGGACGATCCGGAGTATCATCGAGAAGATATCACGGCTGTACGAACGACCGCAGACAGGCGTCGTCGATCCGCCCTCGGCTGTCCTCCCGGTTGTCCTCCGGTTGTCCCCCATCGCCTCCTGCGCCGACTCCGCGTCCGCCATGCGTCCGTTGCGCGCGTCGAGCCGGTCGAGCCGCCTGCGCGGCGCACTCTCATTCCAACTGCCCCCTAAATGTTCGGATTTCTCAGCGGTTACTTCTCTACCGACCTCGCCATCGATCTGGGCACTGCCAACACGCTGATCTGGGTGCGCGGCAGCGGTATCGTCCTCAATGAGCCCTCGGTGGTGGCCATTCGTCAGGAAGGCGGCCCCAACGGCAAGAAGGTGATCCAGCAGGTCGGCCTCGCGGCCAAGCAGATGCTCGGCCGCACGCCGGGCAACATCACTGCGATCCGGCCGATGAAGGACGGTGTCATCGCCGACTTCACGATCACCGAGCAGATGCTCAAGCACTTCATCAAGAAGGTCCACGACTCGCGCATCTTCAGCCCGAGCCCGCGCATCGTGATCTGCGTACCCTGCGGCTCCACGCAGGTGGAACGGCGCGCGATCCGCGAATCGGCCTATGGCGCCGGCGCGCGCAAGGTGGAACTGATCGAGGAGCCGATGGCCGCGGCGCTGGGCGCCGGCCTGCCGGTGGAGGAAGCCACCGGATCGATGGTCGTGGACATCGGCGGCGGCACCACCGAGGTCGGTGTGCTGTCGCTCGACGGCATCGTCTATTCCGGCTCGGTTCGGGTGGGCGGAGACAAGTTCGACGAGGCCATCATCAACTACATCCGCCGCAACTACGGCATGCTGATCGGCGAGACCACCTCCGAGGAAATCAAGAAGGAGATCGGTTCGGCCTTTCCGGGCAGCGAAGTGCGCGAGAAGGAAGTCAAGGGCCGCAATCTCGCCGAGGGCATCCCGCGCAGCTTCACGATCTCGAGCAACGAGATCCTCGAAGCGCTGACCGAACCGCTCAACCAGATCGTCGGTTCGGTCAAGAGCGCGCTCGAGCAGACACCGCCCGAACTCGGCGCCGACATCGCCGAGAAGGGCATGGTACTCACTGGCGGCGGCGCGCTGCTGCGCGACATCGACCGGCTGCTGATGGAAGAGACCGGGCTGCCGGTCATCTGCGCGGAAGATCCGCTCACCTGCGTGGTGCGCGGGGCCGGGCTGGCACTCGAGCAGATGGACCGGGTGTCGTCGATCTTCACCAGTGACTGACGCGCGCACCTTCGTCTGCTCACTGCATCGCGCGCCCTGGAGCGCGCAACCGCCTTCACCGCCGCCCCGAGCCCCCCGGCTCCGGTGGCTTCCCGCAGCCTGAATGGAAAGCGCGCAGCAACCCTTCTTCAATCGCGGCCCGACGCCGTTCGCGCGCTTCCTGCTGTGCTCGCTGCTCGCGCTGACGCTGATCGTCGCCGACGGGCGCTTCCACTATCTGGTCACGGTGCAGCAGGTGGTGGCCACGCTGCTCTACCCGCTGCAGCGCGCCGCGCTGGCGCAGGCCAATCTCTTCGATCGGGCGAGCGGCCTGTTCGCCACGCAGACGCAGCTTGCCGCGCGCAACAGCGCGCTCGAGCAGCAGAACCTGATCAATGCGACGGCGCTGCTGCGGCTGGAGGCGCTGGAGCAGGAGAACGCGCGCCTGCGCGGCCTGCTCGACACGCGCGAAACCCACGGTCAGAGCGCGTTGTACGCAGAGATCCTGTACTCGCACCGCGACCCGTTCACGCGCCGGGTGATCATCAGCAAGGGGCTCACGGCGAACGTCGCCGAGGGACAGCCCGTGGTGGACGCTGCCGGGCTGATCGGGCAGGTGACCCGCGTCTATCCGTGGGCGAGTCGGGTCACGCTGATCACCGACACCGACATGACCGTGCCGGTACAGGTGCTGCGCAGTGGCGTGCGCGGCGTGCTGTTCGGCGTGGGCTCGGACGGCGCGCTCGAACTGCGCTTCATGCCGTTCTCGGCCGACATCCAGACCGGTGACAGGCTGGTGACCTCCGGCATCGACGGCACTTACCCGAGCGGCATCCCGGTGGCCACCGTGCTCGAGGTCGAGCGCAACGCGGCGTACACCTTTGCGCGCATCACCGCTGCGCCGGCCGCCGGCGTGAACCGCCACCGGCAGGTGCTGGTGCTGAATGCTCCGGCCGCCCAGGTGCAGAACCCGGGTTTCGAAGACCCTGCGCCGCCGCGCCGGCGCGCCAAGAAAGACAAGGGCGACTGACTCCGATGGCTGCCGTGACGCCAAGCCCCCGCCAGGAGCTGCTGCTGCCGGTGCGGCCGGGCTTTGTCTGGTTCACGCTGTTCGCCGCGCTGATGATGAACCTGCTGCCGTGGAGCGGGTTCGGCGCCTGGGTCAAGCCCGATTTCGTCGCCGTCGTGCTGCTGTTCTGGATCGTGCGCGAGCCGCGGCTGGTGGGCTTCGGCTCGGCCTTCGCGCTGGGCCTGGCGATGGACGTGGCGCAGGCGAGCCTGTTCGGCCAGCATGCGCTCGCCTACACGGTGATCGCGTTCGCCGCCACGATGCTGCGCCGGCGGCTGCGCATGTTCAGCGCCGACAAGCACGTGCTGCAGATCCTGCCGATCCTGCTGCTCGCACAGTCGGTGGTACTGCTGGTTCGGCTTGCCGGCGGAGCCGCGTTCCCGGGCTGGGTGTGGTTCGTGCCGGCGATCACCGGCGCCCTGCTCTGGCCGCTGATCTGGGCGGTGCTGCTCGCGCCGCAGCGCCCGCGAGCCGATCCGGAACATCCGATCTGAGCGCCCGATGCCCCAGTACATCGAGCTGAAGAATCTGGAGAGCGAACTCGCCGAGTTCCGGCGACGTACCGGGCTCGCTGCACTGCTGGTGCTCGCGCTGTTCGGCGTGCTGTTCGCGCGCTTCGTCTATCTGCAGGTGATCGCGCACGAGTACTACTACACGCAGGCCGAGGACAACCGGATCTCGCTCGTGCCGATCGTGCCCAACCGCGGGCTGATCCTGGACCGCAACGGCACCGTGCTCGCCCACAACTTCACCGCCTACACGCTGGAGATCAACCCGACGCAGGTCGCCGACCTCGACGCCACGATCGAGGAACTGACGAAGATCATCGAGATCGCGCCGAAGGACCGGCGCCGTTTCAAGCGGCTGCTGGACGAGACGCGCAAGCTCGGTGCGATCCCGATCCGCACCCGCCTGTCGGACGAGGAGATCGCGCGCTTTGCCGCCCACCGCTACCGCTTCAAGGGCGTGGAGATCAACGCGCGGCTGTTTCGCCGCTATCCGAACGGCACGCTCGCCTCGCACGTGATCGGCTACATCGGCCGCATCAACCAGAAGGACATGGAGCGGCTGGAGACCGAGGGGCTGCTCGCGAACTACCGCGGCTCCGAGCACATCGGCAAGACCGGACTGGAGCAGACCTACGAGCGCGAACTGCACGGTACCACCGGGCTCGCGCAGGTCGAGGTCGATTCCGGCGGTCGCGCGGTGCGTACCCTCGCGCGCACCCCGCCGGTTTCGGGCAACAACCTGCAGCTGCACCTGGACCTGCGGCTGCAGGAAGCGGCCGAACAGGCGTTCGGCAAGCGGCGCGGCGCTCTGGTGGCGATCGACCCCGCCACCGGCGGCGTGCTGGCGTTCGTGAGCATGCCCACCTTCGATCCCAACCTGTTCATCGACGGCATCGACCCGCAGACCTGGGGCGAACTCAACAACCATCCGGACAAGCCGATGGTCAACCGGGCGCTGCACGGTCAGTATCCCCCGGGGTCGACCTACAAGCCGTTCATGGCGCTGGCTGCGCTCGAACTGGGCAAGCGCACGCCGCAGTACTCGATCAACGATCCAGGCTTCTTTACCCTGCCCGGCAACTCGCACCAGTATCGCGACTGGAAGGTCGGCGGCCACGGCTCGGTCGACCTGCACAAGTCGATCGTCATCTCCTGCGACACGTACTACTACCAGCTCGCGTTCGAGATGGGGATCGATGCGATCGCCGGCTTCATGCGCAATTTCGGTTTCGGAGCACGTACCGGCATCGACCTCGCCGGTGAGGCGATCGGCATCAACCCCTCGCCTGAATGGAAGCAGCGCCGCTTCCGGCAGAAGTGGTTCACCGGCGACACCATCTCGATCGCGATCGGACAGGGCTACAACATCGCCACGCTGCTGCAACTCGCCAACGCCACTGCCATCATCGCCAACCGTGGCATCGTCTATCGGCCGCACCTGGTCAACACCGTTCAGGACGCCACCAGCCGGTCGCTGCGCGAGGTTCTGGCCGAGCCGCTGCGCCGGCTCGACTTCAGGCCCGATCACTGGGCCGTCGTGCAGCGCGCGCTGGTCGACGTCAATACCCCGGGCGGGACCGGATACCGGGCGTTCGCCGACGCGAAGTACATGGTCGGCGGCAAGACCGGCACCTCGCAGGTGATCCAGATCAAGCAGGGTCAGCGCTACGATGCGTCCCGAATCGACGAACGCCACCGCGACCACGCGCTGTACATTGCCTACGCGCCGGCCGACAACCCGAAGATCGCCCTTGCCGTGCTGCTGGAGAACGCCGGCGGCGGTGGCGCCAATGCGGCGCCGCTCGCGCGCACGGTGATCGACTTCTTCCTGCTCGGCCGGCCGGTGCGACCGATCGACGCCGACCCCGCAACCGCCGGCACGGCCGCGGCAGAGGCCAATGCAGAACGTGATTGAAGCGGCCTGGCGCCGCGCCACCGCGCACATCGATCCGCTGCTGTTCTGGGCGGTGATGCTGCTGGTGGTGACCGGCATGGTCACGCTCTACAGCGCGTCGAACCAGAGCTTCGACCGCATGGAAAACAAGCTGTTCAACCTCTCGGTGGCGTTCACCGTGATGTGGATCGCGGCCAACACGCCGCTCGCGCAGGTCATGCGTCTCGCCGTGCCCGCCTATGCGGCAGCGCTGCTGCTGCTGGTCGCGGTGTTCTTCTTCGGCGACGTGCGCAACGGCGCGCGTCGCTGGCTCGACCTGGGCTTCATCAGCATCCAGCCCTCGGAGCTGATGAAGATCGCCCTGCCGCTCGCGCTCGCGTGGTACTTCGACCGCTACGAATCGACCCTCAGGCTGTCGAATTTCGCGATCGCTGCAGCGCTGTTCATCCTGCCGGTCGGGCTGATCGCCAAGCAGCCCGACCTCGGCACGGCGCTGCTGATCGCCGCGAGCGGCTGCTACGTGATCTTCCTCGCCGGGCTGTCGTGGAAGGTGATCTTCGGGCTGGGTGCGGTGGCGCTGGCTGCGCTGCCGCTGCTGTGGTCGGTGATGCACGACTACCAGCGAACGCGCGTGCTGATCCTGCTCGATCCGACGCAGGATCCGCTGGGCGCGGGCTATCACACGATCCAGTCGACGATCGCGGTCGGCTCGGGCGGCTGGTTCGGCAAGGGCTGGCTGCAGGGCACGCAGACGCACCTCGACTTCCTGCCCGAGCGCACCACGGACTTCATCTTCGCGGTCTACTCCGAGGAATTCGGGCTGTTCGGCAACGCGCTGCTGCTGCTGATGTTCCTGCTGGTGATCGCCCGCGGCCTGGTGATCACGATCAATGCACCGACGCTGTTCGCCCGCCTGCTCGCCGGCTCGATCACGATGACCTTCTTCACCTACGCGTTCGTCAACATGGGCATGGTGTCGGGTATCCTGCCGGTGGTCGGCGTGCCGCTGCCACTGATCAGCTATGGCGGCACCGCGCTGGTGAGCGTGTTCTTCGGCTTCGGCATGCTGATGAGCATCTCCACGCAGAAGAGGCTGCTTCGATCGTGAACACCCGACGTGGCTGCATCCGGCGCATGGCAGGCAGTAGCCTTGCGGCTGCCGTGATGGCGCTGGCCGGGT
>CANGUQ010000119.1 GCA_947456915.1 Betaproteobacteria bacterium | reverse complement strand
GCGGCGCACGGGACTGCCGCCGCCGCGACGTCGGCGGCAGTCACGGGTACGGGCGTTCCCGCGCACGCTGCTGCAGCATCCTCGACCGGCGCGGTGCGTTGATTCCCGGCTTCGAGGCGCTGAGCCCGGCGGTGATCGCGTTCGTGATCGCGGTGATCGCGGTCACCGGCTTCATCTACGGGCTGCTCGGGCTGGGCCTGCCGCTGATCGCCACGCCGCTGTTCGCGCTGCTGATGCCGATGCGAGATGCGGTGGTGCTGATCCTGCTGCCGTGCCTGGCGGCGATAGTGGTCAGCATCCTCAGCGTGCCCGACCTGCGTGGTGCACTGCGCAGGTTCTGGTTCATGCCGATCATGTCGGTGATCGGCTCGGCGATCGGCGCGCAGTTGTTCGTGCGTGCGCCGAGTCTGCCCTACACCCTGCTGCTGGCTGCGGTGATGCTGACCTGGGCGTGGCTCGACTGGCACGGCCGCGCCGAGTCGCGGCGCATGCAGGCATCACCGGTCACCTGGGGCATCGTGTTCGGCCTGCTCGCAGGCCTGACCGAGAGCACGGCCAACGTGGCGGCGCCGCCGCTGCTCGTCTACTACGTCGGGCTCGGGTTGTCGCCAGCGGCGATGATCCAGGGCATGAACCTCAGCTTCGCCCCGGGCAAGACGATTCAGCTGCTGACCCTTGCCACGATCGGCAGCGTGCCGCCGGTGCAGTGGCTGATGACGCTGCCGCTGGTGGCGATCACCGTCGCGACGCAACTGGTCGGCGTGCGCGTGCGCGACCGGGTGTCGGCGGCCACCTACCGGCGCTGGCTGCGCCGCTGCGTGATCGCGATGGCACTCGTGCTGTGCGCGCAGTACGCGTGGCTCCACTGGCTGCGTCCGGCCAGCATCACCGCCGGCTGACGCCCGCCCGCGTCGACCGCCCACGCCCGGAGAGGCTCCCGACAGACGCCCTGCCCGCACTGGAAAAAGGGGCCAGGCCCCTTTTCACTGCTGCGTCAGGTTTGTAACAGGGGCCTGGCCCCTTTTTTCTTTTCGGGGGCGCTGTCAGGCCTTCGCCGATTCCAGCAGCGTCTTCAGTTCGCCCGACTGGTACATCTCGGTCATGATGTCGGAGCCGCCGACGAACTCGCCGTTCACGTAGAGCTGCGGGATCGTCGGCCAGTTGGCGTATTCCTTGATGCCCTGGCGGATCTCCGTATCTTCCAGCACGTTGACCGAGAAGAACTGGTCGACGCCGCAGGCGGACAGGATGCGCACCGCGTTGGCGCTGAAGCCGCACTGCGGAAAGCTGGGGTTGCCCTTCATGTAGAGCACCACCGGGTGGCTGGTGACCTGCTGGTGAATGGTGTCGCGCGTGCTCATGGAGTGTGCCCTGGGTGATGTCGAAAGCGCGCCAGTGTACGCTGACGCGAAAGCTGCAAAGATACGAGAAGTCGACTAATTCAGTCAATTAAAGGCCGCCCGCCGTATCGTCTCCTGCGACTCGCCGGCGATCGCCCTCTGTGCGTCCGGTCGGTGGGGCGGGCGCGGCTCGCCGTGCTGTGTTCTGCGACTCGCTGGCGACCGTCCTCGGTACGTCCGGTCGGCGGATCGGACGCGGCTCGCCGTGCGGTGTCCTGCGACTCGCCGGCAACCGTCCTTCGTATGTCCGGTCGGTGGGGCGGGCGTGGCTTGCCGTGCTGCGTCCTGCGTCTCGCCAGCGACTGTCCTCGGTACGTCTGGTCGGTGGATCAGGCGCAGCTCGCCATATCGCCTCGCGCGACCGGGCGCCACTGTCCGCGATCGACCCGGTCGCAACTCGCACGCGCGACCCGGCGCAGGCCGGCCGCGCCGCGCAGGCGCGGCTTCGGCCCGCCGGGATGCCGTTCGCTCAGCGCCGCACCAGCTTGTCCTCGAACCAGTCCCACATCACCGCCACCACCTTGGTGAGGTAGTCGCGCTGGCAGTGCTGCGCGCCGCCCTCCTCGGCGGTGAACACGCGCAGCGTCTTGTCGCTCGAACCGCTCGCGTCGTGCAGCGCCTGGGCGTCCTTGAGCGGCACCTGTTCGTCGTCGGCGCCGTGCACGATGAGGAACGGGCAGCGCATCTGCTGCACGACACCGTCGAGCCGGAACGGCTCGAGCTTCTTCAGTGCCTCGTCCAGCGTGTCGACGCCGAGAATCCACATGATGTGGTGTCCAGGCACCGACAGCGACGTGTTGAACGCGGCGTCGATGCGCTTCTTCCAGGTCGCGTAGTAGTCCCAGATCGCGCCCCAGGCGATGCACGCGGCGAAGCGCGGTTCGAGCGAGGCGATGCGCGGCGCGTAGTAGCCGCCCAGGCTGATTGCCACCACGCCCACGCGCTTCGCGTCGACGTCGTCACGCTGCTCCAGCCAGTCCATGCAGGCGGATCCCGCCTTTTCGTAGTCGTGACGCAGCACCATGTTGCGAAAGCGGATCGCTTCGCCGGTGCCAGGCCCGTCCATCACCAGGCACGAGATGCCGCGCTTGATCAGCTCCGGCACGCCGCGCATGAACTGGATCTCCTTGGTGACGTCCAGCCCGTCGAAGTAGACCACGCACGGCTTTCTCGCCGCGGTGGAGTTCTGGGCGTGCACGAAGTAGCCCGGCAGGCTGCCACCCTCGAACGGGATCTCGACGATCTCGATCTTCAGGTCCGTGTGCGCGACGAACCGGTGGAAGCAGTCCACGCCCTTGCGGTAGGCGGCGAGCGCGGCGGCGTCCTTCGGCGTGCGAAACCGCTCGGCCATCTGGTAGTAGTTCGTCGCGCGCAGGTAGGCCGCGGCGGCGGAGAAGCGGTGCTCGCTCTTCGCACGCTCGTCGGCGAACGCGGTCACCGTGTCGGCGACCTGATTGCAGGCGTCGAACCACGCCTGATCGTCGTCGGGGGCCTTGCCCTTCAACATGCGGCCGATGCGATCGATCTCGCCGATCTCCGAGCCGCCGTAGGACCCGGCGCCGATCATGTTGATGAAGGCCGACGACCAGCGGTAGTTGCCGGGGAAGTACATGAAGTACTGCGGGTCCTTCTTCGCGTTTTCGCTCATCGCTGCTCCTCGCTGTGTCGGTGGCTGTGTGCTGCTGTGGTCGATAACGTGCGTGGCTGCCGCGGGCAGCGCCGCACTGCCGTGCACTGCCTCGCGTGGTGTCCGTACTGTGGTGCCGCTGCTGCCGCAAGCGCGGCGCGCCCGTTCGCCGCTTCTCGCGGTGCCGGTGGCCGGATGCCGCCGTCATCGCTGCGGGCTGCAACTGCCCCGGCGGGGAGCCGCCGCCCCTGAAGCGCCGGGTCAGAACTCCGCGCGCACGTTTGCCGCGCGCACCACCCGGCCCCACTTGTCGAATTCGCGCTTGACGAAGGCGCCGAAGTCCTCGGGCGTGCCGCCGGCGATGTCGTAACCCTGGGCGATCAGCTGCTCCCGGCCCTCGGGGGAGAGCACGCGCCGGTTCACCTCGGCGTTGATGCGCAGCACGATCTCGCGCGGCGTGCCGGCGGGCGCCATGATGCCGTTGAAGTTCTGCGACTCGAAGCCCTTGAGTCCGCCCTCCTCGATCGTGGGCACCTCGGGCATGCTCGCCGCGCGCGTGCGTCCGTTCACGCCGATCACGC
Organism: Betaproteobacteria bacterium; assembly: GCA_947456915.1. Lineage (GTDB taxonomy): Bacteria > Pseudomonadota > Gammaproteobacteria > Burkholderiales > CAIKXV01 > CAIKXV01. The sequence goes on along the minus strand of CANGUQ010000119.1, from coordinate 5,853 downwards.
GCACGCGGCCCTGCTTCAGGAACTGCAGCGCATTGGGCACCGACATCGTCAGCACGTCGATGTGCCCGGCAAGCAGATCGACCTGCGCCGGCGCCACGCCCTTGTAGGGCACGTGGGTCATCTTCAGCTGCGCCATCGAGTTGAACAGCTCCATCGTGAGGTGGCCGACAGTGCCCACGCCCGGCGAGCCGAACGACAGCTTGCCGGGGTAGCGGCGCGCGAGCGCGATCAGTTCGGCGGTGGACTTCGCCGGCACGCTGGGGTGCACGACGGTGGCGCTGGTGGTGGTGGTGACCAGCACCACCGGCGCGAAGTCGCGGAACGTGTCGTAGCCGAGTTTCTGGCCCATGTGCGGAGCGACGGTGAGCGGGCCCGGATTGGCGCCGAGCAGCGTGTAGCCGTCGGGCGGGGACTTCGCGACGAATTCGGTCGCGGGTACCCCGCCGGCTGCCGGCCGGTTCTCGACGATCACCGGCTGGCCCCAGGCCTCGTTGAGCCGCTGTGCGACGGCGCGCGCGTTGACATCGGTCGGTCCGCCGGCGGCGAACGGCACGATGATGCGGATCATCCGGCTCGGCCATGCGCCGGACGCGGCCGGCTGTGCGAGCGCTGGTGCCGTCAGCGCCAGAACAGCGAGGCCGATCAGGGCGCGTGCGCCCGGCAGGGTAACGACCTGTACCACCGTGAGCCTCCTCGATCGATCGCGCGGCCGGCCTCTTCACGGGCGACTCGCCATCACGGGAACGATAGCAAGTTTCGCTGCCGCGCGGTGCCGCTCGCCGGTCGGGGATTCCGTTACGCTTGCAGGCCGTCGCCGCTTCGCGTGCGGCGTCATCGATCCTCTCCCATGCGCCCGCTCGCCCAGACCCTCGACCAAGCCATTGCCGCCTTTCGCGCCGGTGCGCTCGATGACGCGGCAGCGCTGGTCGACACGGTGCTGCGGGCGCAGCCGCGCAACCCGTTGAGCCTGCGGCTGGCGGCGGACATCGCCTCGGCGCGCGGCGATCCTCTCGCTGCCATCGCGTCTCTGCGCAAGGCCGTGAAGCTCGCGCCGGCCGATGGGCAGTTGCACGCGACGCTCGCGCTCGCGCTGCAGCAGACCGGACAGCTCGACGAGGCGCGCGTGCACCACCAGCGCGCCGTGGCAATCCGGCCGCAGGACCCGGCGATCCTCGCCAATCGCGCGATGTTTCTCGCTGCACAGGGCGAGGCCGCGGCGGCAATCGCCGGCCTGCGGCGTGCGGTTGAACTTGCGCCGGAGCAGCCCGGCATGGCGATCGCACTGGCGGGTGTGCTGGGCGCGGCAAGCCGCTCGCACGAGGCCGAGCGGGTGCTGGCGAGCGCCGAGGCGCGCTTTCCCGCGGTGCACGAAATCCAGGTCAATCGCGCCGAGGTGCTCGCCCGCATCGGTCGCCACGACGAGGCCGAGCGGCTGCTGCGCGCAGTGATTGCCGCGCGCCCGGACTTTCCCCTGCTGTACCTCAATCTGGCGGTGTCGCTGGAAGGCGCCGGGCGTTTCGCCGAGGCCGTGCAGGCGTACGAGCAGGTGCTTGCCGCGCAACCCGACCTGTTCGAAGCGCATCAGGGGCTCGCCAACGCCCTGCGCGGCGCCGGGCGCGAGGATGACGCGATCGCGATGTACCGGCGTGCGCTCGCGCTCGATGCCAACCGCCCCGAGGTGCACTGCAGCCTCGGGCAGATGCTGTTCGTCCAGCACCGCTACGACGAAGCGGCGCAGGTGTTTCAGGCCGCCTGTGCAGCCGACGCCCGCCGGGTACTGGCGTGGGCGGGCCTCGGCGACTCGCTCTCGGCGCTGAGCCGGATGGAGGAGGCAGCCGAGGCGTATCGAAACGCAGCGGCGCTCGCCGGTGACGACATCCGGCAGCAGGGGCGTCTGCTGCTCAACTTCTTCTACGCCTCGAGCCTCTCGCCCGAGCGCATTCGTGCCGAGCACGAGCGCTGGGCGAGAGCGGCCACGCGCGCGGCCGAGGCAACGCTGTGCGCGCTGCCGGCGAAAGCCGCAGCACGCCCGCGCGCCACACGGTTGCGCATCGGCTATCTGTCACCGGATTTCTGCGCCCACTCGGTCGCGTTCTTCTTCGAGCCGGTGCTCGCCCGGCACGACCGCGAATCGTTCGAGGTGCACTGTTTCAGCACCGGGCCGCAGCGCGACGCCGTCACGCAGCGGCTGCGTGCGCTGGCCGAGCACTGGCACGATGTACATGCCCTCGATGATGCGGATCTGTTCGCCGTCATTGCCCGGGCGGATCTGGATATCCTCGTCGACCTCGCCGGACACACGCTCGACGCGCGGCCAGGCGTGCTGGCGATGCGCCCCGCCCCGCTGCAGGTGACATGGCTCGGCTACCCCGGCACGACCGGGCTGGCGCAGGTCGATTACCGGTTCAGCGATGCGATTGCCGACCCGCCCGGCACCGCCGACGCACACTGCGTGGAGCGCCTCTGGCGCCTCGACCCGGTGTTCTGCTGCTACCTGCCGGAGCCGCAGCCGCTGCCGCAGCGCTGCGCGCAGCGCGCCGGGGTGACCTTCGGCTGTTACAACAACCCGCGCAAGCTCTCCGACCGCGTCATCGACGTCTGGTCACGGCTGCTTGTCGCGGTGCCCGATGCGCGGCTGGTGCTGAAGGGCCACGGCTTCGAGCACGAAGGCCCGCGCGCAGCCGTGCTCGGACGGTTCGCTGCCTGCGGCGCCGACCCGCAGCGTATCGACCTGCGCCCGCAGCAGCCAGCGCGTGCGGCGCATCTCGCTTCCTACGCCGACATCGACATCGCGCTCGACCCGTTCCCCTACAACGGCACCACGACCACGATGGAAGCGCTGTGGATGGGGGTGCCGGTGGTGGCGCTGGCTGGTGATCGGCACGCCGCGCGAGTGTCCGCGACGCTGCTGCACGCTGCCGGGTTTCCCGAGCTGATCGCCTCCAGCGAGTCCGGCTATGTCGAGATCGCGTGCGCACTGGCGTCGGATCGCGAGCGGCGCCAGCACCTGCACGCGCGCCTGCGCCCGGCGCTGGAGCGCTCCCCACTGCTCGATCACGCCGGCTTCGTGCGCGGTCTCGAAGCGGCGTATCGGCAGATGCTGGACGCTGCCTGAGGTGCTGCAGCAGGCGCTGCGGTCGGCGACCCGTCCGGGTACGGCCGCGCGTCGCGCGCTCACCCGAGGTGGCGCGCGGGATCGGAAAGCAGTACCCGCCAGACTGCGGCGTTTCGGTGCCGGGGAGTGTCGCTCTCGAGCAGCGCGCGTGCGCGAGGATCGATCGGCCAGCCTTCGCGCAATGCGAGCAATGCGTGCCGGCGGGCGAGTGCGACGCTGGCGAAACCGCGCGCGCTCACCCACGCCCACGGGTCATTCAGCGCGTAGCCCTGCGCGAACATCGAGCTGAAGGCGCGCCAGCGGGCCGCGGCCTCGATCACCATGGCGTTGAGCCAGTTCACCGCATCCGCCCCCGGTCCGTTTGCCTCGTATTCGGGCAGCAGGGCGAGAAAGGGTTCGCCGATCTGCACGGCCTGACCACGCAGCGCTGCCTGCGCCATCAGGTGAGCCAGCTCGAAGGCTCGTGTGCGCTGCCCTGCGGCGGCGTTGATGCGCGCAGCCGCGAGGGCGCGTGCGAATGACTGGCGGCGTGACAGGGCGAGCTCGACCCTGTCGAGCGCGCAGAGCAGCCGGCGCCCGCGGTCGGCCGGGGAGAGTGCCTCGTCGCACGAGCGCAGCCACGCGGTGAGCGCGCTTGCATACGGATCGGCTGCGTCCCGGCCCAGCGTCCCGACGAACGCGGCGATCGCCGCGGCATTGCCGGCGAGCGGCGTGCCGGTCTGCAGATAGTCGGCGATCCGGTCGGGCTCGGGCGGGCAGTGCCCGGCGGGATCGGCCGTGAGCAGGCCGGCTGCCGCGAGACTGCGCGCGCGATCCGGGGAGCAGAAGAACGCGTTGAGCAGAGCCGGGTCGCAGTGTTCGAAGTCGAGCGGCACCAGGCACCGCGCCTGCGGCAGCGCGCGCCAGGCCCGGAAGCCCTACGGCTGGAGGGCGCGCGCTGCGGCGGGCGAGAGCTGCGTTCCATCGCGCGCTTCGACCATCCACAGCGGATCGTCCTGCTCGATCAACCGCCGCGCGCCAGCGAAGGCCTGCTGCTCGTGGCCCTCGACGTCGAGCTTGACGAACGCCACGCGCGCGACACCTGTCGTCTGCTCGCGTGCACGTTCGGCCGTCGCGGCGTCGAGGCTGGTCACGCTTACCGGCAGTCCCGGCGAGCCGGCCGGTGCCACCCGGTCCAGCTCGGGCGATGCGCCCGCCTGCAGTATCGCCGTGCCGGGCCGTTCGCCGACCGCGCGTTCGTCGACCGTGACGTGGAGGTGTCCGCTCCGATCGGCCTGCAGGCTGCGCCGCAGCAGCTGCGCGGTGCGCGGGTTCGGCTCGAACGCGGTGACGCGCGACACGCCGCCGCTGGCGGTGGCGATCAGCAGCGAGTAATAGCCCAGATCGGCGCCCACATCGAGTGCATCGGGCCAGGTCAGGCGGGCGAGTTCCTCGACGAAGCCGGTTTCGTCCTCGAACCAGTCCTCGCCTTCGAGAAAGGCGCAGGTCGAGATGTTGTCGAGGCGCGGCTCGACGCACAGGCGCAGGCCGCGCGCGAGATCGAGCGTGAACGGCTCGGCCGGGTTCGCGCGGCCGGGCGTGCCACGCCCGGCATGCGCGTCGCTCAACCGAGCGCCTCCGGGTTGAGCACGTTGGCGGGCCTGCCGCTCGCGAACGCAAGCACGTTGTCGAACGCCTCGCCGAAGTACTGTTCGTAGGTCTCGTGCGTCGCCCAGCCGTAGTGCGGCGTGCACACGACGTTGGGCAGCGCGAGCAGGGGGTCGTCGATCGCCAGCGGCTCGTGGTCGAACACGTCGAGCGCGGCGTAGCCCGGCCGGCCGGCGCGCAGCGCGTCCACCAGCGCTCCGGGTTCGATCAGCTCGGCGCGCGCGGTGTTGGCGACCAGGGCCGTCGGCTTCATCAGCGCGAGGTCGGCGGCGCGCACCGCGCCGCGCGTGTCCGCGGTGAGTCGCAGGTGCAGCGACAGCACGTCGGCTTCGCGGAAGAAGCGGGCGCGATCGTCGATGAATTCCAGCCCGGCGGCGAGCGCGCGCTCGCGCGAGCCCGCGCGCCCGTGCACGACCACGCGCATGCCGAAGCCGCGGCCCATCTGCGCGACCAGTTCGGCGATGGTGCCGAAGCCCAGCAGCGCGAGCGTCTTGCCGCGCAGCGTGAAGCCCAGGCTCGTGGGCGGCTCGCCTGCCTTCATCCGCGCGAATTCCTGCGGGATCGAGCGGGCGCAGGCGAGGATCAGCGCGAACGTGTGCTCGGCCGGCGACACCGGCGACTTGCTGTTGCCGGTGGCGATCGCCACGCCGCGCGCGGTGCAGGCGGCCACGTCGATGTGCCCGGTGGTGCGCGCGAGCTGGCTGATCAGCTTCAGCTTCGGCATGCGCTCGAGCAGGGCAGCCGTGATCGGCGTGCGCTCGCGGATCAGCACCAGCGCCTGCGCCCCGGCCAGCTGCCCGGCCAGTTCGATCGGATCCACCGGCGAGACGGTGTGCACGTGCACGTCGTGCCCTGCGAGCCGGTCGAAGCAGGCGAGGCTGCGCACGAGGTTCTGCGTGTCGTGAGGAATGTCGATGCGCATGGGCAGAGGCGATCGTTCGGCGAAGAGCGCCGGGTCATTGATGATACCGGCGTGGCTGTACCGCTGTGGGGTCAGGCCTGGCCGCGTGCCGCGCGCGCTGCAGGCCGGGGGGCGGCTGCGCGTGCGGCAGGCCGCGCCCGAGGTGTCTGCGGTTTGCGGCCACCCGCGC
>CANGUQ010000118.1 GCA_947456915.1 Betaproteobacteria bacterium | reverse complement strand
CGCGTGCTGCACGATGCGATCACGCGGGCGGCGGTCGCCGGAGCGCCGACGGCGGCGCCCGAACCTCGCGGACGTGCGCCCGCTGCTGCCGGGCAGGAGCGCGCACTCGCGTATGCGGGCGCCGAGTTGTACGCCTACTGGGGCAGCACCGGCGAGGTGCGTCGGCGGGCGCTGGAAGCCGCGCTGCTGTCGCTGCCGGCCGACGCCGCCGCCGATGCGCTGCGCGCCACCGCGCAGACGATTCTCGACGGCAAGGCGCCGTTCGAGCAGGCGCTCGGCCGGTTCGCGCTGTCCACGGCAGGGCCACGCCTGTCGGCTCTGATGGCCACGTTCTCCGCCGAGGTGCAGAGCGGCATCGAGCGCCAGCAGCTCTATCGCATCTACCTCGTCTTCTACTCTGCCGCGCTGCTGGTGCTGCTGGCGTGGATCGCCTCGCGGCTGCTCGCCAGCTACCGGGTGATCGGGCGGATCAACCGCGCACTGCAGAGCGCCAACGAGACTCTGGAAGAGAAGGTGGAGCTGCGCACGCGCGAACTCTCGGCCGCGCTTGCGCACCTGAAGGAATCCGAAGCCCAGCTGATCCAGTCGGAGAAGATGTCATCGCTCGGGCAGATGGTGGCGGGCATTGCCCACGAGATCAATACACCGGTTGCGTACGTGAAGAACAGCCTGGGTTCGGTCGATGCACGGCTGGACGCCATGGCACGGCTGTCGCGCGAATGCGAGGTTCTGCTGGCGATGCTCCAGGCGGGCGACACGCCAGACGCAAAGCTCGATCTGCAGTTGCTGAAGCTCAACGAGGCGACTGCCGCGCTGGGAGGCAGCGGCAAGGTCGAGGAACTCGCGACCCTGGTCAAGGACGGGCTGTACGGGGTCGACCAGATCGGCAGCATCGTTTCCCACCTTCGCGACTTCAGCCGGATCGACCGCGGCGAACTGCAGCGCTTCGACCTGCATCAGGGCATCGACAGCACGCTGCTGCTCGCACGACACCTGCTCAAGACCGTGCGCGTGGAGAAGCGGTTCGGCACCGATGGCACGCTGCACGGATCTCCGTCGCAGATCAATCAGGTTCTGCTCAATCTGATCACCAACGCAGCGCAGGCGATCGGACCGGCTGGCGGCGTGATCACGATCGTCACCAGCGGCGACGCGCAGCGACTTCGCCTGTTGGTGAGCGACACCGGCCCGGGCATTCCGGCCGAGGTGCTGCCGCGCATCTTCGATCCGTTCTTCACCACCAAGCCGGTGGGTGAGGGTACCGGTCTGGGATTGGCGATTTCCTACAAGATCGTCGCCCAGCACGGCGGTCGCATCGACGTCACCTCGTCGCCCGGCAAGGGTGCCACCTTCACCATCGAGCTGCCGCGCTCGGGCACCGCGCAGGGTCGTGCCCCTGCTGCAACCTCCGCAGCGGCGGCCGGCGCGCCTGCAGCGGCACCGCGATGACGGCGCGACCGCAGCGCATCGGCAAGTACCGCATCGACGCCACCATCGGTCGCGGCGGGATGGGTCTCGTCTACCGCGGCTTCGACGAGGTGATCAAGCGTTCGGTAGCGATCAAGGCGATCAGCCGCTCGGCCCTGCCCGGCGACGAACAGGCCGGCGCGATCGACCGCTTCCGCCGCGAAGCGCAGGCCGCCGGGCGCCTGGTCCACCCGAACATCGTGCAGGTGTACGAGTACGGCGAGGACGAGGATCTCGCGTTCATCGCGATGGAGCTGGTCGAGGGCAGCTCCCTGCATCAGGAACTTGCCAGGCGTCGGCGCTTCACGCTGCGCGAGGTCGGCAGCATCATGTCGGAACTGCTCGATGCGCTGGCACACTCGCACGCCCAGGGCGTCGTGCACCGCGACATCAAGCCGGCGAATCTGCTGCTCACCGCCGAGGAGCGGATCAAGATCAGCGATTTCGGCATCGCCCGCATCGAGTCGTCGAATCTCACGCAGAGTGGCCAGATGTTCGGCACGCCGTACTACATGGCGCCCGAGCAGTTCCTCGGCCAGCACGCCGGACCGGCCGCCGATCTCTACGCGGCCGGGGTCATCGCCTACGAGCTGCTGACCAGCATCCGACCGTACAGCGGCGGGACCCCGCAGATCATGCGGCAGGTGCTCGACCCCGAGACCCAGCCGATTCCTCCGTCGCGGCTCAATGCAAACGTCGCGGAAAGTCTGGACGCGGTGGTACTGGCCGCGCTCGCCAAGCCGATCGACGAGCGTTTCCAGAGCGCCGGCGAGTTCGCCGCCGCCTTCGCCGCCGGGCTGATCGACAGCCTGGCGCTCACCGGGGAGAGTGCCCCCGCGGGCGAGCCGGTACCCACCGCCAGCAGTACCCTGACTGGCGCGGGACGCCGGCTCGCCGCATTGCACCGGCAGCAGACGCTGCCTCCGGCACTTACCGCACCAGGGGGGCGCGGCGGCCCGGGCGGCGTTTCCTCGGCGCACAAGCCGCGGCTGCTGGTCGTCGATGACGAGGAACGCATCCTCACCGCACTCAAGTCGGTGTTTCGCACCGACTACCACGTGTTCGCGACCACCGATTGCGAGCGTGCGCTCGCCTTCATCACCAAGTACCGGATGCACGCGATCATCAGCGACCAGCGCATGCCCGGCATGACCGGCGTGGAACTGCTGCGCCGCGCGAAGGAGGCGGCCCCGTCGTCGATGCGCATCCTGCTCACCGGCTACGCCGATCTGGCCGCGATCGTGGGCTCGATCAACGAAGGAGAGATCTATCGCTTCGTCGCCAAGCCGTGGGACAACAACGACCTGCGCGCGATCGTGCGCGAAGCGGTCACGGTGTCGATCGAGCTGTCCGATCTGAAGACACCTGCGGCCGACGAACTGCGTTCGCAGCGCGCGATTCTCGTCGTCGACGCGAGCGAGGAGCTCTACCGCGCCACGCGTGAACTGATGGCCGATGTCGGCCCGGTGCGGCAGGCGACCGGGCCGGAGGCGGCGCTGTCCGAACTGGCGGCCGCCGACGTGGGGGTCGTGCTGTTCGACCTGGATGCAGGCAACGCGCAGGACAACGCCAACCTGATCAAGACACTGAAGCAGGTCTACCCGCAGCTGCTGACGATCGTGGTCACCAAGGCTTCGGATTCGGACCTGATGATCGGCCTGATCAACGAGGCACAGATCTTCCGCTTCATCAACAAGCCGGTACCGCTGAAGACGCTGCGCGGCCATCTGCTCGGAGCACTGGAGCGCGCGCGCGAATTCGAACGCCAGCCGGCCCTCGTACGGGCGCAGGCACCGGAACCGTCGCCGCGGCCGCGGCTCGCGCTGCCGGTCAGGTGGCTCGATCGCATCCGCGATCTGAGCGAGCGGCTGTGGACGCGGCGGCGCTGAGCACCGCCTCGGCGTCGCGCGTTCTCAGCTCCCGCCCCGAGCGAGCCAGTCGCGCCCGGTGAGGAATTCGCTGCCCAGTTGCGCTTCGGGCGTGCCCTGCGGCGGCCGGTAGTCGTAACGCCACTCGACCCGGGGCGGCATCGACATCAGGATCGACTCTGTACGCCCGCCCGACTGCAGCCCGAACAGCGTGCCACGGTCGAACACGAGATTGAATTCGACGTAGCGGCCACGCCGGTACGCCTGCCAGCTGCGCTCGCGCTCGCCCCACGGATGCTCGCGCCGCCGCTCGACGATCGGCAGATAGGCGCGCAGGAATCCGCCGCCCACCGCACGCGTGAGCGCGAACGCCTGCGTGAAGTCCGGTTCGCAGAGGTCGTCGAAGAACACGCCGCCGATGCCGCGCGGCTCGTCGCGGTGGCGCAGGAAGAAGTAGCGGTCGCACCACGCCTTGTAGCGCGCATAGGTGTCGGCACCGAACGGCGCGAGCACGTCGCTGCAGGTCTGGTGGAAGTGCCGGGCATCTTCCGCGAAGCCGTAGTACGGGGTGAGATCCATGCCGCCGCCGAACCACCACACCGGCGCACCGTCGGTGCCGGCTGGTGGTCGCGCGATGAAGAAGCGAACGTTCATGTGCACGGTGGGCACGTACGGATTGCGCGGGTGCAGCACGAGCGACACCCCCATCGCCTCGAAACCGCGCCCCGCCAGTTCCGGCCGCCCGGCGCTGGCCGAGGGTGGCAACTGCTCGCCGACCACGTGCGAGAAGTTCACCCCGCCACGTTCGAGCAGCGCCCCCTCCTCGAGCACGCACGACAGGCCACCGCCGCCGGCCGGGCGCTCCCAGCCATCGCGGCGGAAACGGTGTCCGTCGACGCGCTCCAGCGCACCGACGATCTCCTGCTGCAGTCCGGTGAGAAACGACTTCACCGCGGTCGCATCGACCTGTTGCGTCATGCCCAGACTCTCCCGCTGTCGGTGGCGCCCGCGGCGTCACTCATGCGGCGCCGCGCGCGCCGGTGCGCCCTGCGGCGCGATGCCCGATGTCGCGCCGGAACTGCGCGCCCTCGAAGTGGATGCGGTCGACCGTCTCGTAGGCGCGACGCTGAGCCGCACGTATCGTGTCACCGAGCGCCGTCACGCACAGCACGCGTCCCCCGGCGGTGATCACGCGCTCGGCCGCCAGGGCGGTACCGGCGTGAAAGACGCGGCAATCGGCATCGGGTGCAGGCAGGCCGTCGATCGGATCACCGCTGCGCGGGGCCTCCGGGTAGCCGGCCGCAGCCATCACCACGCCCAGGGCGACGCGTCGATCCCACTGCGCCTGCGCCTGATCGAGCCCGCCGTCGAGTGCAAGTTCGATCAGCTCGACCAGATCGCTCTTCAGGCGCATCAGGATCGGCTGCGTCTCGGGATCCCCCAGGCGGCAGTTGAACTCGAGCACCTGCGGCGTGCCGTCGGCGCCGATCATCAGCCCCGCGTACAGGAAGCCGGTGAACGGTGTCCCTTCGGCGGCAAGCCCCTGAACAGCGGGCGCGATGACCTCGCGCATCACCCGCGCGTGCAGCTGCGGCGTGATCACCGGCGCTGGCGAGTACGCGCCCATGCCGCCGGTGTTGGGACCCAGATCCCCGTCGCGCAGCCGCTTGTGGTCCTGACTGGTGGCGAGCGCGAGCGCCTGCCCGGCGCCGACCATCACGATGAAGCTGGCCTCCTCGCCTTCGAGGAAACCTTCGATCACGACACGCGCGCCGGCGTTGCCCAGCGTGCGCCCGACCAGAAACTGGTCGATCGCCGCATGCGCCTGCGCGAGGTCGGTGGCCACGACCACGCCCTTGCCGGCAGCCAGCCCATCGGCCTTGACCACGATCGGTACGCCTGCCTCGTCGACGTAGCGGTGCGCCGCCTGCGGATCGTCGAACACCGCGTACCGCGCCGTCGGAATGCCGTGGCGCTGCATGAAGGCCTTGGCATACGCCTTCGAGCTCTCCAGTTGCGCAGCAGCAGCGGTGGGCCCGAAGATACGCAGCCCGGCAGCCCGGAACGCATCGACGACGCCGGCCGCGAGCGGTGCCTCCGGCCCGACCACGGTCAGACCGACGCCTTCGCTGCGGGCGAAGTCGAGCCACTGCTCGACACCGCTGGCCGCGACATTCACGACACCATCCTCGCCCGCGCTGCCGGCGTTGCCCGGCGCGACGAACACGCACTGCACGCGCGGCGAAGCGGCAAGCTTCCACGCAAGCGCGTGCTCGCGCCCGCCCGCGCCGATCACCATCACCTTCATCGCCGGCGTCCTCGCGCAGCAGATCGATGCACCGGCGCGCATCCGACAGGCGCGGATGGCAGGAGGCCAACGACGGGCATCGACGGATATCTCACGCGCCTGATCGTAACCGATCCGCCGCCGTGTCGAACAGCAGGCGCGCACCGGGCGCGCCCGCGTCAGTGCCGGAAATGACGCACCCCGGTGAACACCATCGCGATGTCGTGCTCATCAGCCGCGGCGATCACCTCCGCGTCGCGTACGCTGCCTCCGGGCTGGATCACGGCGCGCGCACCCGCAGCCACCAGCGCGTCGAGCCCGTCGCGAAACGGAAAGAAGGCATCCGAAGCCACGCAGGCTCCGGCAAGATCGAGACCCGCTTCGCCCGCCTTGTGCCGGGCGATGCGCACGCTGTCGATGCGACTCATCTGGCCGGCTCCGACACCAAGGGTGGCGCCGTTGCGCGCGAACACGATCGCGTTGGACTTGACGTGCTTCACCACCTGCCAGGCGAAACACAGGTCGACGAGTTCGGCCGCGTCTGGTGCACGCCGCGTGACCGTGCGCAGCGCGGCGCGGTCGAGCCTGACGCTGTCGGCCTGCTGGACCAGCAACCCGCCACCCACACGCTGCACGTGCAGCCGGTTGCGCGCATCGCCCCCGCCGATCGCCAGCACGCGCAGCGCCGGCCTGGCTGCGAGCACGCGCAGTGCTTCATCGTCCACCTCGCGCGCGACGATCACTTCGGCGAACTGGGCAGCGAGCGCCCGGGCAGCAGCTGCATCGAGCACGCCATTGAACGCGATGATGCCGCCGAAGGCCGACGTCGGATCGGTGGCAAACGCGCGCCGGTAGGCCTGCTCCGGGGAACTCGCGAGCGCCACCCCGCACGGGTTCGCGTGCTTGACGATCACGCACGCAGCCGGCCGCGCCGCATCGCCCAGATCGCGCACGCATTCCCAGGCTGCGTCGGCATCGGCGATGTTGTTGTAGGACAGTTCCTTGCCCTGCAGCTGGCGCGCCCCGGCGAGCGTCCCGGCAACGCTGCCGGCGATCGTCTCGTCGCGATAGAAGGCGGCGCTCTGGTGCGGGTTCTCGCCGTAGCGCAGATTGGCGATGCGATCGAACACGAGGTTGATCTGCGACGGATATTCGCCCTGGCGAGCGCCCAGATACCGGCTGATCGCCGCATCGTAGGCGGCGGTATGGGCGAAGGCCTTGCGCGCGAGCTCGTAGCGGGTCGCTGCCGCCAGCGTGCCGCCGCGCTCCAATTCGGCAAGCACCGGTTCGTAGTCGGCCGGATCGGTGAGCACGGCAACGTGCTGATGGTTCTTTGCCGCCGCCCGTATCATCGCGGGCCCGCCCACGTCGATGTTTTCGATGGCTTCCGCGAGCGACGTGTCGGGACGCTCGATCACGCTGCGAAACGGATAGAGGTTCACCACCACCAGTTCGATCGGCGCGATGCCGGCGTGCTCGAGCGCGGCGCGGTGATCGGGAAGATCGAGTCGCGCGAGTATCGCGCCGTGCACGTGCGGGTGCAGTGTCTTCACCCGGCCGTCGAGCAGCTCCGGAAAGCCGGTGACCTCGGCCACCTCGATCACTGCCAGCCCGTCGGCGCGCAGGGTACGCGCGCTGCCGCCGGTGGAAACCAGCTCGAACCCCAGCGCCGCGAGCCGCCGGGCGAACGCAACCAGACCGGACTTGTCGGAGACGCTGAGCAGCGCCCGCCGGCGCGCCGCCGATCCAGCGGACACGGTCACTGCGAACCCGATCCGTTCAGGCCGTGCTCGCGCATCTTCTTGCGCAGCGTGTTGCGGTTCAGGCCGAGGATCTCGGCGGCGAGGCTCTGGTTGCCCTGGGCGCGCTTGAGCACCGACTCGAGCATCGGCCGCTCCACGCAGTGGATCACCATCTCGTACACCGCGTGCGGCTTCTGCCCGTCGAGATCGCGGAAATACCCGTCGATCGCGCGGCGCACGGTGCGGCTGAGTTCGCTCTCTTCCTTCATCGATTACGTCTCCTCGGCACGGGTGCGGGCGCGGCGGGCAGCCATGCCGTGGTTGTTGTAGACGGGGCGAGCTCCGGTTGCGCACAGCCCAGCGCCGATTGCGGCATCGGGGCCGTTGCCACCACCGGCATCGGGTATCGTGCGCGCAGCGGCCGCCTTCGCGCGCAGCAGCGCGCACCAGGCTTCGACCGCCGCCATCTGCGAAGCGGCGCACTGCGCGGCGTTGACCTGCTCGCGCAGCTGCTCGCCGCCCGCGATGCCGTGCACGTACCAGCCCACGTGCTTGCGTGCGACGCGCACGCCGGTGGGTTCGCCGTAGAACGCGTGCATCGCACGCACGTGCTCGACAACCACCGTACTCCACTGTGCAGCATCGGGTGGCGGCAGCAGTTCGCCAGTGGCGAGAAAGTGTGCAATCTCGCGAAACAGCCACGGCCGACCGAACGCGCCGCGTCCGATCATCAGCGCATCCGCGCCGGTGGCCGCGAGCACCGCACGTGCGCGCCGGGCGTCAGTGATGTCGCCGTTGGCGATCACCGGGATACGCACCGCCGCCTTCACTGCGGCGATGGTGTCGTACTCGGCCTCGCCGTCGAAGGCATCGGCGCGGGTGCGCCCGTGAATCGTCAGCGCCTGGATACCGCAGTCCTGCGCAATGCGTGCGACGGTGAGCGCATTGCGCGTACTGCGGTCCCAGCCGGTGCGGATCTTCAGCGTCACCGGCACGTCGACTGCAGCGACCACCGCCTCGAGGATGCGCGCCACCAGCGCTTCGTCGCGCAGCAGCGCGGAGCCGGCGGCGAGGTTGCACACCTTCTTCGCCGGACACCCCATGTTGATGTCGATGATCTGCGCGCCGCGCTTCACATTGAAACGCGCTGCATCGGCCAGCCACTGCGGCTGCGCGCCAGCGATCTGCGCCACGACCGGGCCGGGTTCACCCTCGTGGTCGGTGCGCTGGCGCGTCTTCGCGCTCGCGCGCAGCCGCGGGTCGGCAGAGACCATCTCCGACACGGCCATGCCGGCGCCGAATTGCCGGCAGAGCGCGCGAAACGGCCGATCAGTCACTCCTGCCATCGGCGCGACGACCAGTGCGGGCGAGATGTCATGGGGACCGATACGCATGGCGGCGCGGAGATTCGAAGAGGCGGCAGCAACCTTGAACACCCCGATTGCCGCGCCTGCCGGCGCCTCGCATCAGGACGGGCTCGCGCAAACGCCGGGCGAGGACCGCAGCACGGCCGGTCGGGCGCGCTGCGTGTTGCTGCGTGCGCGGGCGTTTCATCACGGGGGAGGGGGATTGTAATGACTGCGCGCCAGCGTGCAAAGCCGCCGACGCCGCCGCGTGTCAGCATCCGCGCGTCGGCGGATGCGCCGCGCGTGATGGAACGACTCTTGCTGCTGACGCGTACCCCGACGTACCCCGTGCCCCGCCGTGGCGCGGGGTGCTATGCGGTGCCGAACACCATCCGCTCCAGCACCCGCTTGCGTACACCGGGCAGCACATCGAGCAACGCGATGCCCAGCCCGCGCAGCGCGCCCGCGCCCGGCAGGTCGAGCGCTGCCACCCGGGCAAGCGTGTCGGTTGCGCACACGGTCAGCCCGCGATCGACCTGCCGTGCGCGGCGAAAGCGCACCACGGCGGCCTCGACTGCGGCAGACGTGGATGGGGCCGTCGCGTGCCGGTCGGCGGGCCACGCCTGCGCGAGCGCCAGTGCGTCGCGCAGGCCGAGATTGAAACCCTGCCCGGCCACCGGATGCAGCGTCTGCGCTGCATTGCCGATGGCCACCACGCGTGACTGCGCCGGCTCGATCCGCTGCCGCAGGGCGAGCGCCACCGTCCGCG
>CANGUQ010000117.1 GCA_947456915.1 Betaproteobacteria bacterium | reverse complement strand
TCCGACCGTACCCGCGCGACGGCTGCACGCCAGCACGCCAGGCGCGCCTGCGCCTCGTCGCGCCCGATCCGCGGTTCGAACCGCCGTTCGCTGCTCGCTGGCAGGTCGAGTGCAGGAGCGGCCTGTGGCCACGATCCGACCGCGCGCCAGGCAAGCAGCGCGGCGCCGAACGCGGTGCACTCGGTCTGCGCCGGACGCAGCACCGGCACCCCCAGCAGGTCGGCCTGAAACTGCATCAGTGCGTCGTTGCGGGCGGCGCCACCGTCCACGCGCAGTTCGCTCAGCGTGATCCTGGCATCGGCCTGCATCGCGGCCAGCAGGTCGGCGCTCTGGAAGGCGATCGCCTCCACCGCCGCACGCGCGATGTGCGCCGCCGTGCTGCCGCGGCTCAGGCCGAGGATGGCGCCACGTGCCTGTGCATCCCAGTACGGTGCTCCCAGACCGGTGAACGCGGGTACGAAGGTGACCCCTGCGCTGTCCGCCACGCTGGTGGCAAGTGCCTCGACTTCCTCCGACGTGCGGATGATGCCCAGCGAATCGCGCAGCCACTGCACGACGGCACCGCCGGTGAAGACGCTGCCCTCTAGCGCGTAGGCGGACGTGGCCGGCGCCGTGTTCGCTGCTGGCAGGCGCCAGGCGACGGTCGACAGCAGGCCGCAGCGCGAGGCGACAGGCTGCTCACCGGTATTGAGCAGCAGGAAGCATCCGGTGCCATACGTGTTCTTCGCCATGCCCGGCAGCACGCAGCGCTGGCCGAACAGCGCCGCCTGCTGATCGCCGGCGACGCTGGCGATCGGCACCTCTGCGCCCAGCAGCGCTGGTGCGGTGTGTGCGACCACCCCGCTGGAATCGACGATGGCGGGGAGCAGCGCCTGCGGCACGTCGAACAGCGTGCACAGTTCCTCGCTCCAGCCGCCCGTCGCGAGATCGAACAGCGCCGTGCGCGAGGCATTGCTGGCATCGGTCAGATGGGCACGCCCGCCGGTGAGTTGCCAGATCAGCCAGCTGTCGATCGTGCCACAGGCGAGTTCTCCAGCCTGCGCGCGGGCGCGAGCGCCCGGCAGATAATCCAGCAGCCAGGCGATCTTGGTCGCGGAGAAGTATGGATCGAGCCGCAACCCCGTGAGAGCGCTCACCCGCGGTTCGTGACCCCGCGCTCGCAGTTCGGCGCAGCGCTCGCTGGTGCGTCGGTCCTGCCATACGATGGCTGGAGCGAGCGCCTTGCCGGTCGCGCGGTCCCAGAGCACGATCGTCTCGCGCTGGTTGGTGACTCCGATCGCAGCCACTGCGGAAACGGGAATCGCCGCCCGCGCAAGCGCCTACACCGCCGACGCGCACTGGGTCCACCAGTTCTCGAGCGCGTCGTGCTCGACCCAGCCCGGCTGCGGGTAGTGCTGCGTGAGCTCGCGCTGTGCGCTGGCGAGCACGTTGCCTGCTTCGTCGAACACCAGCGCGCGCGAACTGGTCGTCCCCTGGTCCAGAGCGAGTACGACACGCCTCATTGTCCGAACATCCCGGTATCGCTCCGTGCCATCGTGATCAACTCCCTGCTCAGCCTGCCACCCGCGGGCGCCGGCGGCGGTTGCCGCAGTTCTGCCGGCACCCGGTCAGGATGGTCGGTAATCACCGCGTCGACGCCGTGCGCCGCCAGCAGGCCCAGCGAATCGGGGTCTGCCACGTCGTAGACGAAATTCCACCACCCGGCGGCCCGCGCTTCACGCAGCAGACTGGGCGTGATCACGCGCTGGTTCCAGACCAGCGTACGCAACCATCTCGAGCCACCGTAGGTCGTCATCAGGGTAGCGAGGTCGGCCGGCGCGTGCGCGAGCAGCAGACCGGCCGGCACCGGCGCTGCGAGCGCGCACTGTGCGACCAGATCGTGGCGAAACGAAGTCACCAGCAAGCGCCGCGAGCGCGAAAATGCGTTCAGTGCCTGCAGCACTGCGCCGATGGCCGCCGGCGCCTTGATCTCGATGTTCCAGATGACCTGAGGAAAGCGCAGGAGCGCCTCGGTCAGCGCCGGGACCGCGTAGCCGGCGAGGCGGGAAATCTCGTTGCGCGCGAGATCCGCGACTGGCCGGCCCCTCACCGAATCATCATGAAACAGCACCGGGATGCCGTCGCGCGACAGGTGCACGTCGGTCTCGATGCCGTCGGCACCGGCACGCACGGCAGCGTCGAACGCCTGCAGCGTGTTCTCGGGAAAGACAGCGTGATATCCGCGATGGGCAAGGACGAGCATCGGCAGCCCGGCATGACTTGGCAGACACGCAGCGGAGCGGGACGGCGTCGCGGCGTGACGGCACGGCCTGTCTATGCTACCCCGACGAACACCCGGATGCGGGCGCCTCGCGGGGGTCGAAAACCGCCGCCAAATCCGTAAAATAGCGGTTCACAGCGCGTCAGCGCCCGAAGTCAGCCCTGCGCCCATCTGCGCAGTCCCGAACGCCGGTCGTACTGTCTCCTGCCGGCGATCTCCCCGCCGATTTCCGGCCTGCGGGCCGCTCCCCGGCCTGTTGTGGGCCATCTACGGATCATCCCCGGCCATGGCGCCTGAAAGGGCCGGGCGGAGCGCGCTTGCGCCGCCCGATGCGATCCGCAACCCGAAGCATACCGACGACGGAGTGAAATGAGCGAATACAGGAAGTACGCGGCATTCAAGGGCCGCATGCTGATCGTGGGATTCGGCAGCATCGGACAGGGATCGCTTCCCTTGTTGATGCGGCACGTGGACATCGCACCGGCTCAGATCACGATCGTCACGGCGCAGGACAGCGGACGCGAGATCGCCGATCACTACGGCGTACGATTCATCGTCGAGCCGGTGACCGCGGACAACTATCGCGCGCTGTACGCGCGGCACCTCGCCAGCGGCGACTTCCTGGTCAATGCCTCGGTGGACGTGAGTTCGGTGGACAGCATCGAGTGGTGCCAGCAGCGCGGCGTGCTCTATCTGGACGCGTGCATCGAGCCGTGGGCCGGCGGCCACACCGACACGCGCATCGACGTCGACCGGCGCACCAACTACGCCCACCGCGAAAGCGCACTCGCGCTGCGTGGCGATGCCGCGGCGGCCCCCACGGCCGTGCTGATGCACGGCGCGAATCCGGGCCTCGTGTCCCACTTCGTCAAGCAGGCACTGCTCACGCTGGCAGCGATGGATCACTCCGCCGCGCCGGTCCGACCGACCACGCGCGAGGGTTGGGGGCGGCTCGCGCAATCGCTCGGGATCAAGGTGATCCAGGTCTCCGAGCGCGATCACCAGACCACCGACCGGCGCAAGCAGCCCGACGAGTTCTGCAACACCTGGTCAGCGGAGGCGTTCGCCGGCGAGTCCCTCCAGCCAGCGGAACTGGGCTGGGGCACGCACGAGCGCCACTTTCCACACGACGGTCGCCGCTTCGACTTCGGTTGCGGCAGCAGCATCTATCTCAACCGTACCGGTTGCACCACGCGGGTGCGCTCCTGGGCACCGCAGGCGGGCCCGTTTCACGGATACCTCATCTCGCACGGCGAAGCACACTCCATCCCCGATTTCCTCACCGTGCGCGAGGGCGCAGCAGTGAGCTACCGGCCTACCTGCTACTACGCCTACCACCCCTGCGACGATGCCGTGGCCTCGCTCGAGCAGTTCGTGGAGCGCAGCTATCGCTTCCAGCCCCGCCAGCGCCTGCTGCGCGATGAACTGACTGCCGGAGTGGACGAACTGGGCGTGCTGCTTTGCGGCCATGCCCGCGGCGCCTACTGGTACGGGTCACGGCTGTCGATCGAGCAGGCGCGCGCCCTTGCCCCGTACAACAATGCCACCGGCACGCAGGTCAACATCGGTTTCGTCGGCGCGATCATCTGGGCCATCCGCAACCCCGCGCGCGGCGTCGTCGAGCCCGACGATCTGGACGAGCAACTGCTGATGGAGGTCGCCACGCCCTACCTCGGCGAACTCGGCGGCACGTTCACCGACTGGACGCCGCTCGATCACCGCGGCGTGCTGTACACCGAAGACGTCGATCGCAGCGATCCCTGGCAGTTCAAGAACTTCCGCATCGACGGCTGAGGCCGACCGCAGTCCAGACTGCTGCTCGCTGCGGTTGCCAGCGGCAGCTCGACGCGCCCCGGGCAGCGCTGCGTGCAGCCGGGCATCGGTACACCGCAGCCTCGCAGCGCGCATCCCCGTGCAGGTGACAGCATCCGGCGCTGGTGTGACAATGCGGGCTGGGCGGCACGATGCCGTCTCCCCCGACCGCACGAGCCGTACCGCACGCCATGGCCTTCGCCCTCTTCTACATCGTAGCCATCACGATTCTGGTGCTGTACTTCACGGGCTGGCTGGCGCGGAACAATCTGGAGTGGCTGGTGCTCGCGCTTGCGGTCGCCGTGTTTCCCGCGGTGATCTACCTGTAGCGGCGCGGCGCCATCCCGGGCAGCCTCTGCTGTCGGCGGACAGCACGACAGCCGTTGCGCGAACGCGGTGAGCGCCGGTGAGCGCCGGTGAGCGCCGGTGAGCGCCAGTGAGCGCCAGTGAGCGCCAGTGCCACGGCAGGCGACTGCGGCGGGAGAGTGCAGCAGCCGAGTGCGAATGTACCGCGCGGGCGGAGTCGGTCGGCACGATCGGCCGCGCGCCGCTGCCACGCGCCGGATCTCGGATCGCGATACCCGCCGTTCAGAGCGCGACCACACGCCCCTCGACCGGAAACTTCGGGTCGATGAAGCCGGGCGTCGACGGGTGGCCGGGCTTCACGTAGCGGTTGATCAACGCCTCGTCCTCGGCGCTCCACTGATAGTCGAGTGCAGCCACGTAGTCGTCCCAGTGAACGGCGGTGCGCGGCCCGGCCAGCACCGCACTCACTGCCGTGTTGGCCAGCACCCACCGGACCGCGTACTGCGCCGCGTTGATCCCGCGCGCAGCAGCGTGCTCGACCACGTGCTGCGCGATCGCCACCGACTCCGGCCGATATTCGGTCTGCAGGATGCGCGTGTCGCTGCGTCCCACGCGCGAGTCCGAGGGTACCGGCCTGCCCGGGGCATAGCGCCCCGACAGGACACCGCGCGCGATCGGGCTGTACGGAACGATGCCCAGACCCATGTCGACACAGGCCGGAATCAGCTCGACCTCTGCCATCCGGTTCATCGCATTGTAATAGGGCGAACACACGACCGGACGCGGGACTCCGAGCTCGCGGCACAGATTGACGAAGCGCATCATCCGCCACACCGAAAGGTTCGAAAGCCCGATGTAGCGCACCTTGCCGGCACGGATCACGTCGCCGAGCGCCAGGATGGTCTCCTCCTGCGGCGTCTGCGGGTCGTCGCGATGCAGGTACCAGATATCGACGTAGTCGGTCTTCAGCCGTCCGAGGCTGTCGTCGATCGCGCGCGCGATCCACTTGCGCGACAGTCCGCGTCGGTTCGGATCGTCCCCCCACGCATTGCCGAACTTGGTGGCGAGCACGAACTCCTCGCGGTGGCCGGCGATCAGCTTGCCGACGATGCGCTCGGACTCGCCCTTCGCGTAGCTGTCGGCGGTATCGATGAAGTTCACCCCGGCTTCGCGCGCAGATTCGAATATGCGTCCGGCAGTGGCGAGATCGGTCTGTTCGCCGAAATTCATTGCGCCCAGGCAGAGTGCGGACACGCTCAGGCCGCTCGCTCCGAGTCTGCGGTAGTGCATTGCCGTCTCCAGTCAGCAGGCAGTGACGATGCCTGATAATACGGGCTTCGACGTCTGCACAGCGCCGCCCGAAGCCGGTTCGGCCCGAGGATCATGACCCACAGCGACTCCGGCAACGACGCCGGCGGCAACGACCCCGGCAGCAGGGGCGATGCCCGCACGAGCCGGCCCGACGACGACAGCGCAGACGGCCGCCCGACTGCCTACGACCTTCTCGGTGGCGAGCCGGTGGTGCGGCGCATCGTCGATCGCTTCTACGAACTGATGGACACCGATCCGGATTTCTTCGGTATCCGCAAGCTGCATCCCGACTCGCTCGAGGGTTCGCGCGAGAAGCTGTTCCTGTTCCTCTGCGGCTGGCTCGGAGGGCCTCAGTACTACGCCCGGAAATACGGGCACCCGATGCTGCGCGCGCGCCACCTGCCCTACGCGATCGCCTCCGCCGAGCGCGACCAGTGGCTGATCTGCATGGGCCGCGCCATGGTCGACTGCGGCGTGTCCGAACCGCTGATCGACCGCCTGCTGCCCGCGTTCTTCAACACGGCAGACTGGATGCGCAATCGGGAAGGGTGAGCGTCGCGCCGGTGCGTACCGGGCCGGGAACGGCGCGCCGATCGCGGGCGCCTACACCCGTTCCAGGATGTGCATCCCCCGTACCCGGTCGATCAGGTACATCAGCCCGCGCTCGTCGACGTAGATGTCGTTCGAACTCAGGCGATCTGCGCCCGGCGCAGGATCGGGTACGAAGTACGCCACCTCGCGCATTTCGTGCGCACGCCCGATGTCGACGATGCGCAGCCCGTTGGCGAACCACGTCACCGGCACCTCGGTGCCGGTGATCTTCTCCACCGGCTGATGACAGCCGGTCATCTGCGGCTGCTCGCCGGCGGGCATGTCCTCGATCTGGAAGCTCGCGATCGGCACCGGGTGGCGCTCGTCGGTGACGTCGACCATCCACATGAACGCGGCCGGGTAAGGCGGGCAGCCCTCCATGCGGGCCACGTCCTCGTCGGACACCACCAGCATGTCGCGCCCGCCGATCTTGAACGGTACCTTGACCGCGCTGTGCGTCGGCCACGGGAACGGCGGGCTCCAGTCGAGTCCGGAGATGAACTTCGGCTGCGACAGATCGTCGACATCCAGGATCGCGAACCCGCCGTGCCAGAGGCTCGTGTAGAGCCGGTTGCCGTAGCGCAGCGCGTGATGACAGCGGTGGGCCCAGCCCTGCCACGTCGGCACCTCGCCGCCGGCGGACCACTGTCCAGGCACCCACCAGCGGCCCACCTCCTGCGGCTTGCCCGGATCGGCCAGATCCATCACCAGCATGATGTTGCCGACGTAGCCCGCCATCGTCGGCGACAGGTAGGCGTAACGTCCGTCGAAATCGAACCGATGCACGCCGCTCGCCGGTCCGCCGTCGGGCACGTGCGTGCAATCCCAGCGCGTGATCTCGCGCGGCCGCGCGGGATCGCTGACGTCGGTGAGCGTGATGCCGCCCCGCCAGCCCTCGGGCAGCTTCTCGCCGCGCACCGCACGCGAACTCAGCGTCTCGCGATTGGTAACCATCAGGCCGTCGCTCACCCGCACCTTGTGCGAGTGCGTGGCGGGCGGCATCGACAGTTCGGCGAGCAGCTTCGGATGGCGCGGATCACGCACGTCGACGATCGAGGTGCCGTGCGGATTGCGCATGTGCCCGATGTAGGCGATGCCACGCTCGACCACCACCTGCCCGCCGCCGGGACAGTCGTGCCACGCCACCTGCCGGATGCCCTTTGCTCTTGCCACGTGCGATCTCCCTGATGCCTGTCGTTGTCTGGTGGTGCGCCGTGCAGCTGCGTCGTCTCGCCGCACGGGGTTGGCGTATCGCTCATCCGCGCGGTGCGCAGCACGGCAGCACCGCGTGTCGCCGGTCTGCGCTCACGGCAGCGTGCGCAGGCCCGTTCAGTCGGACTTGATGCCCGCCTGCCGGATCAGTTTCGTCCACTTCACCTGCTCGGACTTCATGTACGTGCCGAATGCCTCCGGCGTGCTGCCGACGATCTCCGCACCCTGATCGACCAGCCGCTCTCGCACCTCGGGCGCGCTCAGTCCGCGCACGATCTGCGCGTGCAGGCGGGTGACGATGTCGCGCGGTACCTTCACCGGCGCGACGAAGCCGAACCAGCCGGTGACCTCGAAGCCGGCAAAGCCAGTTTCGGCCACCGTCGGAATGTCCGGTGCAGCGGCGAGCCGCTTCAGGCTCGTCACGCCCAGCGCCCGTACCTTGCCCGCCCTGATCTGCGGCATCGCGGCAAGCGAGATGCTGAACAGCGCCTGCGTCTGGCCGGCGACGACATCGGCGAGCGCGGGGCCGCCGCCCTTGAACGGCACGTGGATCGTCCTGATCCCCGCCACCTGCTGAAACAGCTCGAGCGCGAGATGCCCTGAACTGCCGCTGCCGGCCGAGGCGACCGCGAGCTGGCCAGGCTTGCCCTTTGCCCACGCGATCAGCTCCGCCACGGACTTCACCGGCAGCGACGGGTGCACGACGAGGATGTTCGGTACCGACATGGCCAGGGTGATCGGCACGAATTCGCGAAACGGATCGTAGGGCACCTTGTCGTAGAGCGCCGTGTTGATCACGAACCCGGCATTGGCGAGCAGGAACGTGTGACCGTCGGGATCGGACTTCGCGGTGAGTTCGCCGGCGATCATGCCGTTGGCGCCGGCGCGGTTGTCGACCACTACGGTCTGGCCCCACGCCTGCGTGAGCTGCTGCGCGACGAGCCGCGCCAGGATGTCCGACGGCCCGGCCGGCGGGGAAGCCACGATCATGCGGATCGGGCGGTTCGGCCACGACTGCGGCTGGGCGAACGCGCCGGCGGCGAGCCATCCCGCGCACAGTGCGAGGGCTGCGCACGCCAGGTGCCGGGCGCGCAGCGACCGCGCCGGGAGCGTCGCCGATGCGGCTGCGGGGACGAATGCGTTCACTGCGGTCTCCTCCGGCTGCCCGATCCATGGCCAAGCATTCTGCGCTATTGTCGCCGGATGTTGCCGCGATCGAAAGTGGTTGCGCTGGCCGAACTGGCGCAACGCGTGCCCGAGGGCGCCTCGCTCGCGCTGGGCGGCAGTTTCCTGCACCGCAGCCCGTTCGCGTTCGTGCGCGAACTGGTGCGGGCCCGGCGCCGCGGCCTCGAGGTGATCAAGCCTTCGCCGGGTTACGACGTCGATCTGCTGTGCCGTGCCGGCGCGGTGACGAAGACACGCGCCGGTATCGTCGCGCTGGAGGGGTGGTTCGGGCTCGCGCGCTGGTTTCGTCGCGCCATCGAGCGCGGCGACGCCGTGCACGAGGAACACGGATGAATGACCCTGGTCTCGGGGCTGCGGGCCGCAGCCTACGGCATACCGTTCCAGCCGGTCGCCGGCGTGTTCGGCAGCGATCTGGCGAAGGCGAACGGCTGGAAGACGGTCGTCGACCCGTATTCCGGCAGCGAGGTGTACGCGATTCCCGCGCTGCGGCCGGACGTGGCAGTGATCCACGCGCAGGCGATCGATGAGCAGGGCAACGCTCGTGTGCTGGGCACGCCGTTCTGGGATCACCCGATCACGCGCGCAGCGCGCAGGGTGCTGATCACCGCGGAGCAGCTGGTCAGTACGCAGGAACTCGCACGGCAGCCGGAACTCACGCTGGTCCCGCACTTCATGGTGGAGGCCGCGGCAGTGGTGCCCGGCGGGGCGTGGCCCGGGTCGTGTCACCCGTACTACGACGTCGACTACCCGGCAGTCGAGGCCTACCTCGAGGACAGTGCCGAGGCGCTGCAACGGCACCTCGCCTGCGCACCGGAGGCTGGCACGGCACACCCGTGTGCCGACGAGC